>JAGWUU010000093.1 GCA_028868335.1 Sphingomonadales bacterium
GGCATGCTCGGAATTGGCCGCGACCTTGAAGGGCCTGTCGCGCGAGCGGGTCGGAATGGAGATGATGAACCTCCTCGGCCTGGCCGATCCGGCACCAACCGTTGCGCGCATGGCCGATCTTGGAGTGCTCGCCGTGGTCCTGCCAGGGGCGGACGTTGCTGCTCTTGCAGCGCTGGTGGCGCAGGAGAAGCAACAGGGCGTTGCTCCCGATCCCTTGCGTCGTCTTGCCGCGTTGGTCGCCACAGACGTTCCGCTGGCCGAGTCCGTCGCCAGCAGGTTTCGCCTGTCGGGTGCACAGAAGAAGCGGCTGGCGCTTGCCGCGGGACGCAAGGAAGAAATGGGCGACGCCCGCGCCATGGCCTACCGCCTCGGCCGCGAGGGGGCGATCGACCGGCTGTTGCTGAACGGGGCAAGCGTCTCCCCGCTCGAAGGGTGGGACATTCCGGCATTCCCGCTCAAGGGCGGCGAGATCGTCGCGCGCGGGGTCAAGGCCGGTCCCGCCGTCGCTCGCACCCTTCAGGCAGTCGAACGGCAATGGATCGCCGAAGGCTTTCCAGACCCGGCGCGCGTTCAGGAACTGCTCGACGCCGAACTGGCGGCTGGCTCGCCGTGAACCTTGCCCAGCTTCAGGCGTTCCTGTTCGCTCAACCCCTGTTGGCGCTGACGGTCGCGGCTATCCTGCTCGCCTCTGTCGGCTGGATGATCCATACGCGCTCACCGCGCGTCGGCACGGTGCTGCGGCTGACGGGTTATGGCGGCATGGTCGCGGCGGTGCTTTTGACCGTGGTTGAAGCGGCGTGGGAAGCCAGCCGCTCCGACGTCAATCTGGCGACCGGCCGGGTTGGCAAGGTGGCGGTTATCGGACGTGAAACCGTGGTGCCGCTCGATTCGTCGGGGCACTACTGGATCAAGGCCGAACTCGAAGGCAAGCCGGTCGAGTTTCTGGTCGACACTGGCGCGACCTACACCACGCTCTCGCCCCAGACCGCTCGTGACACCGGCACAACCGCCGATCCGGGGCAGCTTCCGATCACGCTTACGGCTGCCAATGGCCCGATCACCGCCCGGTTCGCCAAGGCGCGAGAGCTGTCCTTCGGATCGGTCACGGTGAAAAATCTGACCGTGGTGATCGGCCCGGAAACCGGGGACGATACCAACGTCATCGGCATGAACCTGCTGTCGCGGCTCAAGTCATGGCGCGTCGATCAGGGCAAGCTGGTAATGGTTCCGGGGAACGCGCCCTAAAACTTGTTGTCCCTCGGGAACCCGGTGGGCGGCAACCGTCCGGCAGCGCCCCGCGCGACCTTCCACAGGCGCATGTCGCTCTCGGTACGGGTGCGGCCGCTTTCCCCGCCCATCCGCCATGAAAGACCTTCTTCCAGCTTGAGCGTGATCGCATCGGCAAGGCCACCATCGCGGTAGCGCTGCAAGGTGACGCCCTGCCCCTTGGCCAGCACCGGCAGTTCCTCGAGGCTGAAAAGCACCAACTTGCGATTGTCGCCCACCACGGCAACATGATCGTGTTCACCGGGAATCTCGCGCACCACGGTCAGCTTTACCCCGGGCTTGGTGGTCATCACCCCCCGCCCCTTGCGGGTTTCGGCAAGCAGTTCATCGGCCTCGGCGGCAAAGCCCCGGCCCTGGTTGCTGGCGAGCAGCAGTTGCGCCTTGGGGCGATAGACCAGCAACGCGACGACCTGTGCCTCGGCGTCAATATCCATCATCGTCCGGATAGGCTCACCGAACCCGCGCGCCGAGGGGAGCTTGTCCGCGCCGAGAGTGTAGAACCGTCCGTTGTCGCAGGCGACCAGCAGCTTGTCGGTGGTCTGAGCATGGACCGCGAAGGCCGGGCCGTCCCCCTCCTTGAACTTGAATTCCTTGTCGAGCGGCTCGTGGCCCGACGCGCCCCTGATCCAGCCCTTGGCGGACAGGATCACCGTTACCGGCGCCTTCTCGATCATTGCGTCCATGGAGAACTCTACCGTGGGCGCAGCTTCTGCAATGGTCGTGCGGCGACGGCCCAGCGCGGTATCCTCGGCGTAGTCCTTGCGCAGGTTGGCGAGGTCGCGCTTCAGCCGGGTGCGCTGGCGCGCCGGGCTGTCGAGCAGTTTCTGCAGCTCGTCCTGCTCAGCCAGAAGGTCATCCCGCTCGCGCCGCAGCTCCATTTCCTCCAGCTTGCGCAGCGAGCGCAGCCGCATGTTGAGGATTGCCTCGGCCTGGCGGTCGGTAAGCTGGAACTCGGCCATCATCACCGGCTTGGGCTCATCCTCGGTGCGGATGATCTCGATGATCCGATCGAGGTTGAGATAGGCGATGATGTAGCCGCCCAGCAGTTCAAGCCGGTTAGCGATCTTCTCAAGCCGGTGCTGGCTGCGGCGCAGCAGGATATCGATCTGGGCGATCACCCATTCCTGCAGCAACAGCTTGATCCCCAGAACGCCCGGCGTGCGCTTGGAGTCGAGTACGTTGAGGTTAAGGCTGAAACGGCTTTCCAGATCGGTCAGCTTGAACAGCGATTCCTTGAGAAGCTCGGGATCGACGTTGCGGCTTTTGGGCACGAAGACCAGGCGGATCTGCTCGTCGCTTTCGTCGCGGATGTCCTCAAGGATCGGAAGTTTCTTGTCGGCGATCGCTTGGGCGACCTGTTCGATCAGCTTGCCCTTGGCGAGCATATAGGGGATTTCGCTGATGACGAGTTGCCATTGCCCGCCGCCCAGCCGCTCGATCCCACTCTCCTCCCACGAGCCATCGGCCTCACGCCCGGTCGAAAAGCGCCCCCGCACCCGGAACGCGCCCTTGCCGGTTTCGTAGGCGGCGGAAATTGCCGCCGCGCTGTCCACCACCACGCCGCCGGTGGCGAAGTCTGGCCCCTTGAACACCTCCATCAACTGCACGTGTTCGACATGAGGATTGTCGATCAGCAGCAGCGTCGCGTCGATCACTTCGGCGACGTTGTGGCTGGGAATGCTGGTCGCCATGCCCACGGCAATGCCGGTTGCGCCGTTGCCCAGCAAATTGGGGAACAGGCCCGGGAATATCTCCGGCTCTTCCTCTTCGCCGTTGTACGTCGGATGAAAATCGACCGTGCCTTCATCCAGCCCTGCCATCAACTGGATCGCCGTCTTGGTCAGGCGTGCTTCGGTGTAGCGGTAGGCGGCGGCGTTATCGCCGTCGATGTTGCCGAAATTGCCCTGTCCCTCGACTAGCGGATAGCGCAGCGAGAAGTCCTGCGCGAGGCGGACCATCGCATCATAGACGCTGGCATCGCCGTGGGGGTGATACTTGCCGATCACGTCGCCAACCACGCGGGCGCTCTTCTTGAAGGCCTGTGACGGATCGAGCTTCAATTGCCGCATCGCCCACAACAGGCGGCGGTGGACCGGCTTCAGCCCATCGCGCAGATCGGGCAGCGAACGGGCAGTGATCGTCGACAGCGCATAGACGAGATAGCGTTCCGACAAGGCGGAATCGAACGGCGCATCGACGATGGCGTCAAAGGGATCGGGTTCAGTCACATCGGTAGTCATTCTGGCCTCGCCCTAGCAGGGCGCGATTCCCCAAGCCAAGGGTCAGCGCCGCTGCATATCGTGGCTTTCCCCCGGAATTCGCACCTCCAACCCGTCAAGCGCCTCGGTCAGTTCGATCTGGCAGGCCAGGCGGCTGGTGCGGGAGACACCGGCTGCAAGGTCGAGCATGTCCTCCTCATCCTCGCTCGCGCTCGGCAGCTTTTCGAACCAGTCCCGCGCGACGATGACATGGCAGGTCGAACAGGCCATCTGCCCCTCACATGTCCCTTCCAACGGCATGTCGGCTGCCTGGGCAACCTTGAGCAGCACGTCACCGACCGCTGCCTGCGCCTCGACGCGCTTGCCGTGCGCTGTTGTGAAAACGACCTTGACCATCACGCTCCTTGCGCACGGGCCGCGGCATCGATCATGCGGCAGGCCTCGATCAGTTCGTCCCTAGTGGTATAGCGTCCGAAACCCAAGCGAATGGACGACTTTGCCTGTGCATCGCTGAGCCCGATCGCGCGGAGCACATGGCTAGGCCTGCCGGAACCGCTGGCACAGGCAGAGCCGGCGGAGAACATCACGGTGCGGCATTCGCTCATCAGCCGGTTCACGTCGAGCCCGTCGAGCCGCAAATTGAGGTTGCCGTGCCAGCGCGCAATTTCGGAGCCGTTGAGCATCCAGCGAGCCATCACGTCGCGGGCCGCACGCCACAGATCCTCGACATGGGCCGCATCCGGCTCCATTCGCGCCGCTGCCAAAGCCGCTGCCGCACCAAATCCCGCGCACAAGGCCGGACTGAGAGTTCCCGAGCGCAAGCCCTGTTCCTGTCCACCCCCATGGATCAGCGGTTCCAGCGCTATCCCGTCACGAATCCACAACGCCCCGATTCCCTTCGGGCCGTAAAGCTTGTGTGCCGAAAGCGCGATCATGTCCGCGCCCTGTGGTGGAGCAAGCTTGCCCGCCCCCTGCACCGCATCGCACAGAAACAGGGCTCCGGCATCGCGGGCACGGTCCGCGATCGGCCCGACAGGCTGGATCGTGCCGATCTCGTTGTTGACCTGCATCACTGCGACAAGCCCGGTGTCAGCCGGAAAATCCGCAGCCGCATCGACCAATCCTTCGCGATTGACAGGCAACTCGAAGGCGCTGGTACTGGCCTTGGCAGTATCGATGACGGCGGCATGGTCGATCGCACTGAAGGCGCACACGCGCGCGCCGCAGCCCTTGATCGCCAGGTTCAGCGCCTCGGTCGCGGAGCCGGTGAAAACCACTTTGCCCCCGCCGGGCAGCAACCGGGCAACCTGCTCGCGCGCCACCTCCACCGCTGCCTTTGCCGCCCGGCCCATCCTGTGGGGACTGTGCGGATTGGCGAAACCGTCCTCGTCCAGCCACGGCATGATCGCCGCGCGTGCTTCGGGAGCCAGCGGCGTGGTCGCCTGATAGTCGAGGTAGATCATGCTCCGGCAATCTCCCGCCAGGCCGCGATGAATTGCTCGACCTCCGCCCCCGTCGTCTCGCGTCCGATGCTCACCCGGATGACTTCCCCGGGATGGTCATAGCCCATCGCAGTCAGAACCGGGCTAGCCTTGAGCGAGCCCGAAGAACAGGCACTGCCCGCGGAAACAGCTATGCCCATTGCGTCGAAGCGAATGAGTTGCGCCTGGGCCGATTTGCCCGGCATGCGATAGGCGGCAATGCTGGGCACGCGCCCGGCGGCATGGGCAATCGCCTCACCGCCCGCCAAGGCGATGGCCTCGTCCAACCGTTCGCGCTGCGACACGGCCTGATCGAGCCAGTCGCGATCCGCTTCGAGCGCGGCGGCCATGGCCATGGCTCCGGGCAGATTCTCGGTGCCGGGACGATAGCCCCGTTCCTGTCCCCCGCTGGGTTTCAGCATTGCCCAATCGCGCACCAGCAAAGCGCCGATCCCGATCGGCCCGCCGAACTTGTGGGCGGACAAGGCAACCAGGTCAGCGTCAGGAAGCGCGAGCTTGCCGACGCCCTGCGCGCAATCGGCAAGGAGCAGCCCCCCAGCCCCGCGCACGACCTCCGCCACGGCCTCCAGCGGCTGTATCACGCCCGTTTCGCTGTTGACTTGCTGAACCACAACCAGTCCCGGCAGGGCGCAGGACGATTGATCGACGATACCAAGGCTGTCCACCGGCAGGCGCGGAGAGCCCCCGGTCAGCCGAAGCACTGCCTCATGTTCGACCGCGCTGGCCCCGGCGAACGGGAGGACGCAGCGCGTCATCGCGATCGCCAGTGCCTCGCTCGCCCCGCTGGTGAACACCACCTCGCCCTGCCAGGCCAGGGCTTCCTTCACGCGGGCGCGGGCATCCTCAAGCGCCGCGCGGGCCTTTCGCCCTGGGCCGTGCGGGCTGCTCGGATTGGCCCATATGGTAAAGCCTTCAAGCATAGCCTCGCGCGCGGCGGGCAGCAGCGGCGTGGTTGCGGCATGGTCCAGATAGATTGGGGAAGCGCTCATTCTCGGAAACATTGCTTTTCGGACCTGCGTTTCTATATAGCGCTCGCTTCCTCATGATAGCCCCAACCGGACCGGCACGCCGATTTCGACGGACGCCGCGGCGGGGGCCTCCAGCCTGGACAGGTGCAAACGATGCCCGCAGTGATTTTTCCCGGCCCCGAAGGCCGTCTTGAAGGCCGCTTCCAACCTGCGACGCGCCCGCGCGCGCCGGTTGCCATGATCCTCCACCCGCATCCCCAGGCGGGCGGGACGATGAACGATCGTATCACCATGGCGCTCTACAAGACCTTTCAGGCGCGTGGCTTCGCTACGCTGCGCTTCAATTTCCGTGGGGTTGGCCGCAGCCAGGGCAGCTTCGACAACGGCATCGGCGAACTGAGCGATGCCGCCGCCGCGCTCGACTGGGTGCAGTCAATCCATCCTGAAGCGAGCACGACGTGGATCGCGGGCTATTCGTTCGGCGCGCTGATCGGCATGCAATTGTTGATGCGCCGCCCGGAGATCCGTGGTTTCATCTCGGTCGCTCCGCCCGCGAACATGTACGATTTCAGCTTCCTCGCCCCCTGCCCCGCCTCGGGCATCATCGTTCAGGGCGCGGCCGATACGGTGGTGACACCCAACGCGGTGCAAAAGCTGGTCGACAAGCTGCGGACGCAAAAGCACATCACCATCCACCACGAGGAAATTCCCCGTGCGAACCATTTCTTCGAAACGGAAATGGACGACATGATGCGCTCGGTCGACAACTACCTCGACTTCCGACTCGCGCCGGATTGCCCGATCCGTTGAGACTTATTTCGGCTCGGAATTAGCCGGCGCATCGCCGTTGCGATCAGGGATCACCCAGATCGCAACGTTGCCGGCTATAACCAGCGCCAGAACCAGCATCAGCGCGGCCTGCTTGCGCATGCCCCTGCGCCACCATGCCACTGCGCCGATCACCATCGCAAATGCGGCGAGGACGAGGATCGACAGGATCGTGTCGCTCATGCCGCAGTCACTGGCGCAATTTTTCCGCCACGCTGATGATCTCATCGAGCGGATTGCCGTTGCCATTGATGTCGAGCAGGGAACCCAGTTTCCGCAGCGAATCAGGGCTCGCCAGAACCGGGGCGCTGCCTGAATTGCTTGACAGGAAATCCGTCAGGATCGAGCCGAGATCACCCAGTCCCCCACTGCCCTGCGTTCCGCTTCCGCCAGCCCGGGCGGAAAGGTAGCCTCCAACCAGCATGGCGAGGATCGGCAGCATCTTTTCCAGCGTTGCCGTTTGAATGCCGGTTCGTCCGGCAGCATCCGCGGCAACCGAGCGGCTGACATCCTTGGACCCGAAAATCTGCTCAAGCATCGCGTTGCCCTTGCCGATATCGGTCGGGTCGGGGCCGAGCACATTGGCCGCAAGGCCACCTCCGCCAAGCGAGCCAAGCATCTCTACCAGATTGCCCAGGCCTACCTCTCCGCCTCCTGCATTTTCCGTATGCTTGCGGAAGCCGCCAAGAATTGCAGGAAGCACAGCTTCCGCCCCCGCCGCCGCAACGGCGGGAGGCACATCAAGCTGTTTCGAGAGCGCGTCTAAACCGCCGCTTCTCCGCAGCATTTCCATTAAACCAGTACCAGCCATCTTGGGCTCTCCAGCGCGCGACCCGCCTTGTCCCATTAATGGCCAGCTTAAACCGTAAATGTTCATCCGTTTCCAGTGCCAAAATTGCACGCGTGGGACAAACCGCACAAAATTGACTAATTCATTGTGGCCGCGCAGGAAGTCACGATGAAAACGCCCGCAACGCTAAGCCGCCGCCACGCCATGGCATTGTTGGGTGGCGCCGCCGCCACGCTGACGCTTGACGGATGTGCCACCCCTTCGTCTCGATTTGGGACACCGGGCGGCGATGCCGATGCATTTCTTGACGCGGTCGCCTGGAAACTTCTCGGCATGGGGCCGGAGGGAGCGACCTCGCTGGGGGTCGATACTGGAATTCATGCCGGCTTGCGTTCGCGCCTGGCTGACCGTTCGCCCAAGGGCCAGGCGGCCATGGCGACGATGCTCCGCGACGCATTGAAAGGCGCGCACCGTTTTCGCGGAATGCCGCTTTCGCCCGATACGCGCACCAGCCTGGACGTAGTGGAAAGCGCCTTTTCCACCGCACTGGATGGATTTGCCCTGCCCTATGGCGATGTCGCTGTCGGCGGCTGGCGCAACACACCCTATGTCGTGATCCAGAACGTCGGCGCCTATCTTGATACGCCGCGTTTCCTCGATGGCGATCATCCGGTGAAGTCTGCCGCAGATGCAGAGGCCTACCTTGCCCGCCTCGCAGCGATGCCCGCGCAACTCGACGGCGAATTGACCCGGCTCAAGGCGGCGGGACGGATGGGCGTGATCGCGCCCTCGTTCCTGCTCGACAAGGCCATCGCGCAAATGGCGCTTACGCTCGCCGATGCCGCCAGAGGGGGCGATCTTGTTCAATCGCTGGTGCGACGGACCAGCACGATTCCCGGAGACTGGCAGCGTCGCGCCCACGCCCTGACGGTCGGCCCTGTTGCGGCCGCCCTGTCCCGTCAATTGGCGGAACTCAAAGCCCAGCGCGGCAAAGCGAGCGATGCCGCCGGGATCTGGGCCAGACCTCACGGTGACGAGTGGTACGCGTGGGGCCTGCGCGCCAGCACCACCACCCGCCGCACCCCCGAGGAAGTCCACGCCATGGGGCTCGATCAACTTGCCCAACTTCATGGCCGGATGGACCCCATCCTGCGCAAGCTGGGTTATGCCAGCGGGTCGGTGGGTGAGCGAATGACCGCACTCGGCAAAGACCCGCGCTTCCAGTTCCCGAATAACGACAAGGGCCGGGCCGAGATCATCGCGCTGATGCAATCCAGGATTGATTTCATGCGAACCAGGTTGCCGCTGGCCTTTAGGACCCTGGTAAGAGGCAACCTTGAGATTCGTCGCCTGCCCCCGGCCGAGGAACCGGGTGCGCCCGGCGCCTATGGCGGGGCCGGATCGATCGACGGCAGCGTGCCGGGCAAGATCTGGATCAACCTCGGTTCGACCGACCTGCACAGTCGCTACAGCCTGCCGACACTGGCATTCCACGAAGGCATCCCCGGCCATGTCTGGCAAGGCGAATATGCCAACCGCCTGCCACTGATCCGCACCCTGCTGGCCTTCAATGCCTATTCAGAGGGTTGGGCGCTCTATGCCGAAACCCTTGGGGACGAACTGGGATCGTACGACGGCGACCCCGTGGGTCAGCTCGGCTATCTCCAGTCGATCGCGTTCCGGGCATGCAGGCTGGTGGTCGATACCGGGCTCCACGCCAAACGGTGGACACGCGATCAGGCGGTGCAATGGTTTTCCACCACCAACGGTTCGAGTGTGAGCGAAGTCGCGCCGGAGGTTGACCGCTATTGCTCATGGCCGGGCCAGGCCTGCGGCTACAAGGTCGGTCACAGCGAAATCCTCGCACAGCGAGAACGCGCCAAGACAGCGCTTGGTGCGCGCTATGACCTGCGCGATTTCGATGACGCGGTGGTCGGCGGCGGGAACGTTCCGCTCGATGTGCTGGCGCGTAACGTCACGCGCTATATTGATACGGCCCGAACGCGCTAAATTGCTGCACAGGAATAGAAAAGGCTGCTAGGAACGCCGCACAGGGGATTGCGGTGGTCGCAGCGATTCGCCGCCAGTCAGGAGTTTTGCCATGTCGATTTTCAGTGCAATCAAGGATGCGATCTTCGGGCACAAAGCCGCCGCTGCCGAGGTACCAGCCGCCAGCGATGCGCCCGCTGCCGAAGCGGCACCTGCTCCGGCGGCCACTGCCGAACCCGTGGACGTTGCCGCCGTGCTGTCGGCGATGCCGGGCGCCGACAATCTGAACTGGCAGACTTCGGTGGTTGACCTCATGAAGCTGGTCGGGATCGATGCAAGCTATGACAACCGCAAGTCCCTGGCCCAGGAACTGGGCAATGCGGACTATGCCGGATCGGCCGAAGACAATATCGCCCTGCAGAAGCAGGTGATGAAGGCCCTGGCCGATAACGGCGGCAAGGTCCCGGCTGAAATGCTCGACTAAGTCTATTCGCCAGACAAGACAAAGGCCGCAGCGCCCCACGGCGCTGCGGCCTTTTCATATCTTTCGATGGCTATTTCTTGCCCAACATTCCGGCAATGTCGTTGAGCGGATTGCCGTCACCATCGCGGTCTAGCATCGAGGCGACACCGCCAAGCCCACCAAGACCGGCGAGGATTCCGCCCAGCCCGCCCGCTTGCGGTGCGGCGGGCGCCGATTGGGCCTGAGCCTGCCCCTGGCCGCCGCCAATTGCATTGACCAGAGCGCCAAGTCCGCCTTCTCCGCCGATCTGGCCGACAATCTGCGTCAGGACGTCAGGCGAAATGCCCGTCTGCTGGGCGGATTGTTGGACAGTATCACCCGGAAGCGGATGATTCTGTGTCAGCGCGCTGATCGCTACCTGAGCCATCGATGGGTCGATGCCCATCTTCTGCGCCACCGCCATCGCGGCCTGCTGTTCGAGCGACTGTGTTATGCCGTCAAAGATTCCCATGGTGCGACCAAGCTCCAAAAGGGCAGGAAAGCGCCTGCCCGGCGACGAAGGTGCGAACTATCTG
>JAGWUU010000363.1 GCA_028868335.1 Sphingomonadales bacterium
GCAGGCGGAGGAACGCAGCGGCCGAAATGATCCCAGTGCGCCATGAGCAGGACCGACCCCGACTCTGGTCGCTTGCCAGGGAGCTTCCCGATCATGTTGTGCGTGTTGATCCGGGTTTCGCGGGTTGTCGCCTCAAGCGTCACCGCCAGATCGAGCAGTTTCGGCACAAATGCAGGGTCGGCTGCGATGGACTGCAAGACTTTCACGCTCTGACCCGAACCGGCCAGCGCGCGATCCAGTCCCCCGGCGGTGATAAACCCGTCAATCTCGTCACCCGGCTCGTCGTCGACAAGACCGTAGGCCAGACGCCGACGATGCTCGGCCACGCTTGCCAGGCTGCGCTCCCCGTCGAGCACGGTCAGCACGGCCGATGCTCCGCCCTGCAACAATGCGCTCTGCCGTTCCGACCCGGCCCGGCCGTCATCAAGCAGCAGCGCAACGCGGCCGGCAAGCTCTGCACGCGGCGGCACGCGATCGCCCTTGCCGACAAACAGGACCGGGGTGTTCTCGATCAGGCCGCGCTTGCCCGATGTCAGGATCAGTGTCGTGCTGTTGGGCACGTTGAGGCGCCGCCCCTTGCGCGTGAAGGCGGCTGCGGATCGATCGGGTTCACGACCGATCAGGGTGACGGGCGCAAACCACGCATGAGCCGGATCGTTCGTCCCCGATTCAAGGCCCATGTCGAACCATTGTCGGCCAAGGTAGCGTAGTGTCCTCGATTCGCCGTCGGTTCCCGGCTCTCGCCCTTCGTAAGCGTCGCTGGCCAGTTCGACGATGTGCGCGCGCAGATCACCGATGAGAAGCTGCGTGGCCTTGTCAGGTTTGCGTGCGGCCGAGGCAGGTGCGCAGGCAAGCGCCGCCGCAAGAAGCAGCGCCACTCCTCCGTTCATCGCTCTCCAGCAACGGTTCATCGTTCGATTCCTACACCATGCCTGGAGCACAACAAAGACGGCTTGCGACGAAATTCCGCTTTACCTTCTAGGGTTGCATCAAAGGCACACCATTCCTGACTCCCCACTTAAGGCGAAGCCGTTATAAGCTCGACAAAAGCCGGTCGAACCGCCGTCCATTCCGGCCAATTCGGAGATCAATCATGCGCCTCGACGAATTCGATCCCAATGCCGTCAATGTTGAGGACCAGCGCGGATCGGGCGGGCTACCCATCGGACGCGGCGGTCAGGTCGGCTGCGGAACGATCGTGATCGCATTGATCGCCTATTTCGTGTTTGGCGTCGATCCTACCCAGATGATCGGCTCGGTGCAGAACACCCCCGCGACCCAGGGGCAAGTCGCGCAACAGGGCGGCCACACGGCAGCAGAGAGTTGTTCGGTCGACGAGGCCAGCCGCGAAAGCTGCAACGCGTTGTCTTCATTGAACAAGACCTGGCAGCCAGTCTTTCAGCAGGCGAACATTCCGTTCAAGGCGCCCAAACTTGTGTTTTACAGCCAGGCTGGCAGTTCGGGCTGCGGCACCGCGCAAAGCGCGATGGGGCCGTTCTATTGTCCGGACGACCAGGGCATCTATCTCGACACCGATTTCTACCGCCAGATGGACCAGCAGTTGGGCGCGACGGGCGCCTTTGCCCGCGACTACGTAATCGCCCACGAATATGGCCACCACATCCAGAAGCTAACCGGCGTCTCCGACCAGATCCGCAGCCTGCAATCGCAAAACCCCTCGCGCGCTAACCAGCTTTCGGTGCGGCTCGAATTGCAGGCGGACTGCTATGCCGGCGTTTGGGCTGCCAAGAACAAGGACCGCATGGAACCAGGCGATATGGAAAGCGGGCTGAACGCCGCGCACCAGATCGGCGACGATACGCTGATGAAGGAAGCCGGACGCAATCCCAACGAGACGGCCTTCACCCATGGGTCCAGCGCCCAGCGCATGGATGCGCTGCGCCGCGGCATGCAAAGCGCCGATGACGGCGCCTGTGACGTGTTTATGAAGGCATAAGATTGCGGGACGCCGCAAGCTGGGCTAGCGGCAGCGCATGCGACTATCTGATTGCCACAACATCGACGACTTCCGCCTGCTCGCCAAGCAGCGGCTGCCCTGGCC
>JAGWUU010000364.1 GCA_028868335.1 Sphingomonadales bacterium
CCAAGAAGATCGCCGCCGGGGCGCAGTTCGTGCAATCGCAGTACTGCTTCGATGTCGCCATGGCGCGCGAGTTCATGGCCCGCGCCCGCGATCTGGGTTTGATCGAGCAGTGCTACGTATTGATGGGCGTGGGAGTGCTTGCCTCAGCCAAGACCGCAAGGTGGTTGCGGAGCGCGATCCCCGGCGTTCATATCCCCGACGAAATCGTCTTCCGCCTGGAACAGGCCGAAAAGCCCAAGGCCGAAGGGCGCCGGATCGCGGTGGAGTTGATGCAGCAGCTCGCCGAGGTCGAAGGGATCAGCGGCATCCACCTGATGGCCTACAAGCACGAGGAGTGGGTCGGCGAGATCGTCACCGCTTCCGGCGTGCTGGGCGACCGCAAGCCCTGGGCGCCCAGCCACCACACACCCACGTCACATCTCGTCTGATTAGCATCCCGTCAAATCACCTCGCCAAATCACAAGGCCAAATCACAAGGCCAAATCACAAGGACAGTCCGGCAATGACCAGAACCGTGCTCAGCTCTGCCTCGAAGGAATGCGTGATCGGCTTCGATCAGCCATTCGTGATGATCGGCGAGCGCATCAATCCCACGGGGCGCAAGCTGCTCGCCGCGGAGATGAAGGAGGGCAATTACGATCGCGTCGTTTCCGATGCCCTCGCGCAGGTGACGGCCGGGGCGCAGATGCTCGACGTCAACGCCGGGATCCCGCTGGCGGATGAGCCGAAGATCCTTGCCGAGGTGATCCAGCTCGTCCAGTCCGTAACCAACGTGCCGCTGTGCATCGACAGCTCGATCATCGCCGCGCTTGAGGCGGGGCTGGCGGTCTATCAGGGCCGGGCGCTGGTCAACTCGACCACCGCCGAGGAAGAGGTGATGGAGCGGGTGCTGCCGCTGGTGAAGAAGTACGACGCCGCCGTGGTCGCGATTTCCAACGACGACACCGGGATTTCCGAGGACATCGACGAACGCTTCCGCATCGCCAAGCTGATCGTCGAGCGCGCGCAGGACCACGGGATCAAGCCGCAGGACGTGGTCGTCGATCCGCTGGTCATGCCGATCGGCGCGATCAACACTGCCGGGCGCGACGTGTTCCGGCTGGTCCGCCGCCTGCGCGAGGAGTTGAAGGTCAATACGACCTGCGGCGCCTCAAACATCGGCTTCGGCCTGCCCAACCGCCACGCGATCAACAACAGCTTCCTGCCGATGGCGGCCAGCGCCGGGATGACCAGCGCAATCCTCAATCCGTGCCACGAAGGGCTGGTTCCGGCGATCAAGGCGGCCGACACGCTGAACGGCGTCGACCCCAACTGCGCCAACTGGATCCGCATGTTCCGCGAACCCTCCCCCGAGGGCGAAGGGCGCGGCGGGCGCGAGGGACGGCGCGGCGGGCGGCGCCGTGGCTGACGGACGGTGAGCGAACACAAGGTCATTTTTACCCCATCGGGGATTCGCGCCACGGCACGGAACGGGCAAAGCGTCTATGACGTGGCGTTGGCCAGCGGGGTCGACATCCTGTCGATTTGCGGCGGCAAGGGCCTGTGCCGACGCTGCCAGATCGAACTTGAACCGGGCGAGCATGCCAAGTTCGGCGTGAAGGTCGAGGAAGGACACCTCTCGCCCTGGACCGACAGCGAGGAACGCGCGGCGAAGCGCGGCGATCTGAAGCCGGGCCGCCGCCTGGCCTGCCGCGCCGAAGTGCTGGGCGACGTCGTGATCGAGGTGCCATCCGACGCACGCCACCAGGTGTCGAGCATATCGAAGGACAGCACCGGCTTCGAAACCGATCTCGATCCGGCGATCAAGCTCTACATGTGCAAGCTGCCGGTGCCGCAACTTGATGACAATCCCAGCGACACCGAAGCGCTGGTGGGCGCGCTGCGCGAATTCGGGATCGAAACCCAGATCGAGCATCGCCCGCTGACCAAGCTCCAGCCGATCCTCGCGCAGAACGAACGCGAACTGATCGCGGTGGTGCGCGACGATAAATGGATCATCGACGTCTGGCCGCCCTCGCCCTTCGATGCCTATGGCGCGGCGATCGACATCGGCTCGACCAG
>JAGWUU010000094.1 GCA_028868335.1 Sphingomonadales bacterium
TAATGGCGCTCCCCTGTCCGGGGCGACGGCCCCGGGCAGACCCGAATGGTGCGGGCGTATAGCTCAGTGGTAGAGCACTATGTTGACATCGTAGGGGTCGCAAGTTCAATCCTTGCTACGCCCACCATTCGCTGAAACGCAAAAAAGGCCCCGGGAAACCGGGGCCTTTTCGTTTGCGGCTGGTAATTGAAGCTACTTCCCCTGCCAGTTCGGCTTGCGCTTCTCGGCGAAGGCGGCGGCGCCTTCGCGGGCGTCGGAGCTGGTGAACACCGGCGCGATGTAGCCGGCCTGCTTCTTCCACATCTCCTCATCGGTCCAACTGTGCGAATCGCGAATGATCGCCTTCGACGCGATCAGCGCCAGCGGGCCGTTGGCGGCGACGGCGCGGGCCAGTTCCTTCGCTCCATCGATGGATGGACCATCGACGATGCGGTTGACGAAGCCCAGGTCATAGGCGCGCTGCGCGTCAATGAAATCGCCGGTCAGCGCCAGTTCCATCGCGATCCGCGGCGGGATCTGGCGTGGCAGCTTGATCAAGCCGCCCGCCGCGGCAGCCAGACCGCGCTTGGTTTCGGGGATGCCGAACTTCGAGGCGGCATTGGCGACGATCAGATCGCAGCTCAGCGCCATTTCCATGCCGCCGGCCAGCGCGTAGCCATCGACCGCCGCAATCACCGGCTTCTTCGGGGTCCATTCGGTGAGTCCGCCGAAACCGCGCCCCTCGATGCTGGGCCGTTCGCCACGCAGAAAGCCCTTGAGGTCCATCCCCGAGCAAAAGGTGCCCCCGGCCCCGGTCAGGATCGCGCAGCGCAGATCGTCTTCGGCCTCCAGCCGGTCCATGGCGGCGGCAATGCCTTCGGCCTGGGCCTTGTTCATGGCGTTCTTGGCTTCGGGCCGGTTCATGGTGACGATCAGGACGCCGTCTTCCACCTGGGTCAGGACTGGATTTTCCTCGCTCATGCCGGTGATCCTCTCAGTTAGCATTTAACCGTTCGATTAAAGGTCGCGATCGCCCGCGTCCAGCCCTTACTTGCGCCTTGCCCTCGCTCTGCTAAGGGGGGCGCGAAAATCTCCCCGGGAAAGTGGAAGCGCATGGCCAAGATCAAGGTGAAAAACCCGGTCGTCGAGATCGACGGCGACGAAATGACCCGCATCATCTGGCAGTGGATCCGTGAGCGGTTGATCCTGCCCTATCTCGACATCGATCTGAAGTACTATGATCTGGGCGTCGAGAAGCGCGACGAAACCAACGACAAGATCACCGTCGATTCGGCCAACGCGATCCAGAAGTACGGCGTCGGCGTGAAGTGCGCGACGATCACGCCGGATGAGGCCCGGGTCGAGGAATTCAACCTCAAGAAGATGTGGAAGAGCCCCAACGGCACGATCCGCAACATTCTGGGCGGCACGATCTTCCGCGAACCGATCGTGATGCAGAACGTGCCCCGGTTGATTCCCGGCTGGACCGATCCGATCGTGGTCGGGCGCCACGCCTTCGGCGACCAGTACAAGGCGACCGACTTCCTCGTTCCCGGCCCGGGCAAGCTGCGCCTGGTGTGGAACGGCGACAATGGCGACACCATCGACGAGGAAGTGTTCCAGTTCCCCTCGCCCGGCGTTGCCCTGGCGATGTACAACCTCGACGATTCGATCCGCGATTTCGCCCGCGCCAGTTTCAACTACGGCATCGGCCGCGAGTGGCCGGTCTATCTCTCGACCAAGAACACCATCCTCAAGGCTTACGACGGCCGCTTCAAGGACCTGTTCCAGGAAGTGTACGTCACCGAAGGATTCAAGGAAAAGTTCGACGAGCTTGGCATCGTCTATGAACACCGCCTGATCGACGACATGGTCGCTTCGGCGCTCAAGTGGTCGGGCAAGTTCATCTGGGCCTGCAAGAACTATGACGGCGACGTCCAGTCGGACCAGGTGGCGCAGGGCTTCGGCAGCCTTGGCCTGATGACCTCGGTGCTGATGAGCCCCGACGGCAAGACCGTGGAGGCCGAGGCCGCCCACGGAACCGTGACCCGCCACTATCGCCAGCACCAGCAGGGCAAGGCGACCAGCACCAACCCGATTGCCAGCATCTTCGCCTGGACGCGCGGCCTGATCTATCGCGGCAAGTTCGACGGCACGCCCGACGTGGTGCGCTTCGCCGAAACGCTGGAGCGGGTCTGCATCGAAACCGTCGAAAGCGGCAAGATGACCAAGGACCTGGCGCTGCTGATCGGGCCGGAACAGGCCTGGCTGACCACCGAGGGCTTCTTCGAGGCGATCGTCCAGAACCTCGAAGTGGAAATGGGCGCCTGGAAGTAAGGGCCTGGCCGTCCCTCGCAGGGGCGGCCCTTGTCCCTTCCAGTGCGAGCAACGGACCGCGGCGGGTCGCGGTCCGCCAAGGTTACACCCTGTCCGGCCAGATAATCGCTTTATTCCAGCGCATTGCACCCGATTTGGGTGACACATTCGCGTTTTCGGGCGTCACGTTGTCAAAGAGCGTACCGCGATGCGGCGGCTGCGCAGGATAGCAGCGCGCGGCAATGTAGGAAACGCGGTCGGGCAAGGCCCGAGTGGGCATGAGCGCAAGGCGGAATCGTTGCGCGACCAACTGTTCGTGCAGCCGGTTCCCGACCCGGTATTCCTGACCAATTGCGCCTCGCGCAGCAACCGCTAGGGTCGACACATGGCCGGCACCGAACCCCTTGTCTCCACCTCGATCCTGTCCGACGCGCTGGTCATCCTTGGCGCGGCCGGGATCGTCATTCCGCTGTTCGCGCGGTTCCGCATTACCCCGGTGATCGGCTTCATCCTGGTCGGCATCCTGGTCGGGCCGTCAGGCCTGGGCGCTTTCGTCGATCAGGTGCCGTGGCTGGGCTATGTCACCATATCGGATGTCCATCGGCTGGAACCCTTTGCCGAGTTCGGCATCGTCATGCTGCTGTTCACCGTCGGGCTTGAGCTATCGTTCGCCCGGTTGTGGGACATGCGGCGACAGGTCTTCGGGCTGGGTGCGCTCGAGCTGATCGGTTGCGCGGCGCTGATTGCGGTTGGGCTGGTGGTGCTTGGCAATTCCCCGGCTACGGGTCTGGCGCTCGGCCTCGCCCTCGCGCTTTCATCGACGGCGCTGGTGCTGCGCATCGTCGATCCGCAGCGCCCGGTCGGGCGTGCCGCCCTGTCGATGTTGCTGTTCGAGGACATCGCCCTGATCCCGATCATCTTCCTGCTGGGCGCAATGGGCCGTGGCAGCGAGCAGCAATCGACCGCCGAACTGATCGGCGTGATGATCAGCGGCGCGATGGTGATTGTGGTTCTGCTGGTTGCGGGCCGTTTCCTCTTTCCCCGCCTGTTCGCGCAGGCTGCCCGCACCAAGAGCCCCGAATTGTTCCTTGCCGCGAGCCTGCTGGTGGTGATCGTCGCCTCGGGCGCGACCGGCGCGGTCGGCCTTTCGCCGATCGTCGGCGCACTGATCGCCGGACTGCTGATCGCCGAGACTGAATATCACGAAGAAGTAGAGGGCATGACCAAGCCCTTCGAGGGGCTGGCCCTGGGTGTTTTCCTGATCACCGTCGGCATGGGGCTGAACCTCGAATTCCTGTTTGTGAACATCGGCCCGATCCTGCTGGCGACTGCGGCCATCCTCGTTTCCAAGGCGTTTGTTACCGGCGTGCTGTTGCGGATGATGGGCGCCCGCCGCGGCACCGCGACCGAGGCTGGCATCCTTATGGCCAGCCCTTCGGAGACGACGCTGATCGTGCTTGGCGCGGCAATCAGCGCCCGGCTGATTACCCGCGAGGCGGCGCAATTCTGGCAGATCGTCACGGCGCTAGGCATGACGATCACGCCGTTGCTCGCCTGGCTTGGCCGCCGTCTGGCCAGACGGGTCGATCGTGGCGCGAAGATCGAGACTGTCGAAAAAACCGCCGAATCGCACACCATCATCGTCGGCTTCGATCGTGTTGGCCGCCTTGTCGCCGACATGCTGCGCCGCCACGACCAGCCTTTCGTGGCGATCGACCTCGACAACGATCGGGTGATCCAGGGGCAGCAGGATGGATGGCCGGTGGTGTTCGGCGATGCCACGCGCGATTCCACGCTGAACCGGCTGGGGCTCGATAGCGCCAGCGCGGTGGTGTTGACCATGGACGACCCGGTGCTGGCCCAGCGCCTTGTCCGCAAGCTGCGCAAGCTCCATCCCGACCTGCCTCTCCTTGCCCGCGCCCGCGATGCCAAGCACGCCGCGGCGCTCTATCGGGCCGGGGCAAGTACGGCGGTGCCGCAGACGCTGGAAAGCTCGCTCCAGCTATCCGAAGCCGTGCTGGTCGATGTCGGCGTGCCGATGGGCTTCGTCATCGCCTCGATCCATGAGAAGCGCGACGAATACCGCGCGATGATCAAGGAAGAGGGTGAGCTTTCCGAGAAACCCAAGCTGCGCAGCGGCAGTCTGCGCGAACGCCAAGGGTAATCCGCCGCAAGCCGCAACGGTCAAAGGGGATGCGGACAATCCCCGGTCTTGAGGTAACGCCGCGCCTTGGTGGCCATCGGCGCGAACCGCTGGATCCGCACGCGATAGAGCTTCGCCAGGCAGGCACGGTCCGCTCCGCAACGCCCACGCGCCACCAGCCAATCGCGCTGCTCCTCGATGTTCACGGCATGGTTGCCCATCGCGGTGCAGGATTGCATGTCCCTGTAGGCCCGGGCCAATTGCCGATCCTGCGTCGACAGCGCCGGACTGCGGCAGATCGCGCGCTCGTCAGTTGATGCAGCCTTGGTGCAACTGAAGCTGGGGCCTCCCGCCGACACCGGCGTTGCCAGCAGCAGCGATCCCAACGTCAGGGCAGCAGGGCGCATTGCCAACTCCCGGTCAGATCAGGCGGAAAGCACGGCTCGCACGGCGGCAATGGCCTCCGCGGCGCGCGCGCCATCCGGTCCGCCGCCCTGGGCCATGTCGGGACGGCCGCCGCCACCCTTGCCGCCCAGCGCCTCGACGCCCACGCGGACCAGATCGACCGCGCTCACCTTGCCCGTCAGGTCATCGGTCACGGCGGCGGCAATGCTCGCCCGCCCGTCGTTGACCGCAACGATGGCAGCCACGCCCGATCCCAGCCGGGCCTTGGCCTGATCAAGCAAGCCGCGCAGTTCCTTGGGATCGAGCCCGTCGAGCACCTGGCCCGAGAACTTCATCCCGCCCACATCCTCGTCGGCGGCTTCGGCCTTGCCCCCGCCACCGCCCAGCGCCAGCGCTTTCTTCGCATCGGCCAGTTCGCGTTCCAGCTTTCGCCGTTCATCGAGCAACGCGGCGACACGCGCCTCGACCTCGTCCGGCGTGGTGCGCAACAGGCTTGCCGTGCCTTTCAGCGCGTCCTCGCGGTGGACGAGCCACTGCCGCGCGCCTTCGCCGGTCAACGCCTCGATCCGGCGCACCCCGGAGCTTACCGCGCTTTCGCTGACGATGCGGAACACGCCAATATCGCCCGTAGCGTGGACGTGGGTGCCCCCACACAGTTCGACCGAATAGGTCTTGCCACCGGCGGTCCGGCCCATCGACAGCACGCGGACCTCGTCGCCATACTTTTCGCCGAACAGCGCCATGGCCCCAGCCTCGATCGCATCGTCGGGGCTCATCAGCCGAGTGACGACGGGATCGTTCGCGCGGATCTCGGCGTTCACCTCGGCCTCGATCACGGCAATGTCCTCGGCGGTCAGCGCGGCGGGGTGCGAGAAATCGAAGCGCAGGCGATCGGCCGCGACCAGCGAGCCCTTCTGGGTGACGTGGCTCCCCAGCCGGTTGCGCAGCGCGGCGTGCAGAAGGTGCGTGGCGGAATGGTTGGCGCGGATCGCGTCACGGCGGGCGGCATCGATGTCGAGGCGAACGATGTCACCGACCTTGATCGTACCGGTCTCGACCCTGGCCTGATGCGCGTGCAGGCGGCCCAGCGGCTTGGAGGTTTCACCCACGGCAAGCTTCAGGCCATCGGCGCCGGTGATCGTGCCCGCATCGCCCGTCTGGCCACCGCTTTCGCCATAGAAGGGCGTCTGGTTGACGATCACCGCCACCGCATCGCCGGACGCGGCGCTGTCGATTTCCTTGCCGTCCCTGACCAGCGCGACGACCTGCGCCTCACCCGTATTGGCCGCGTAGCCGGTAAATTCCGTCGCTCCGGCGCGTTCGGCGATGTCGAACCACACTTCGCCGTCAGCAGCTTCGCCCGATCCCTTCCATGCGGCGCGGGCGGCGGCCTTCTGCTGCGCCATGGCGCTGTCAAACCCCGCCCTGTCGACCCCGATCCCGCGCGCGCGCAGCGCATCCTCGGTCAGGTCATAGGGGAAGCCATAGGTGTCATAGAGGCGGAACGCGGTTTCTCCGGGAAGCTCGCCCCCTTCGACTAGCCCGGCGGTCGCCTCGTCCAGCAGCTTCAGTCCATTGGCAAGGGTACGACGGAACTGCACTTCTTCGCGGCCAAAGGTTTCCTCGATCATCGGCTGTGCGCGGCCAAGCTCTGGATAGGCAACGCCCATTTCCTGCACCAGCGCCGGGACGAGACGCCACATCAGCGGCTCTTTCGCTCCCAGCAGGTGAGCATGGCGCATGGCGCGGCGCATGATCCGCCGCAGCACATAGCCGCGCCCCTCGTTCGAGGGCAGCACGCCATCGGCCAGCAGGAAGCTGGACGAGCGCAGGTGATCGGCGATCACCCGGTGGCTGGCCTGGTTCTCACCTGTTGCGGGAACCCCGGTCAACGCCACCGAAGCCGCGATCAGCGCCTTGAAGGTATCGGTATCGTAGTTGTCGTGAACGCCCTGCAACACCGCGGCGATGCGCTCCAGGCCCATCCCGGTGTCGATCGACTTCTTGGGCAGCTCCGAGACGATCTCGCCGGCGGCCTGCTCATATTGCATGAACACCAGGTTCCATATCTCGATGAACCGGTCGCCATCTTCGTCCGGGCTGCCCGGAGGTCCGCCGGGGATGTGCTCGCCGTGATCGTAGAAGATTTCCGAACAGGGGCCGCACGGGCCATCGTCGCCCATGGCCCAGAAGTTGTCCTTGGTCGGGATGCGGATGATCCGGTCGTCCGCAAGCCCGGCGATCTTCTGCCACAGGCCGAACGCCTCATCATCGGTGTGATAGACCGTGACCAGCAGCTTGTCCTTGGACAGGCCCCATTCGCGGGTCAGCAAGGTCCAGGCGTGGGTGATTGCCTGTTCCTTGAAGTAGTCCCCGAAGCTGAAGTTGCCCAGCATCTCGAAGAAGGTGTGGTGCCGTGCGGTGTAGCCGACATTGTCGAGATCGTTGTGCTTGCCGCCCGCGCGCACGCACTTCTGGCTTGAGGTCGCCCGGGGAAATGCGCTCGCCTCAAGTCCGGTGAACACGTTCTTGAACGGCACCATTCCCGCGTTGACGAACATCAGCGTCGGGTCGTTGTAAGGGACCAGCGGCGCAGAGGGCACCACCTCATGCCCGTGCGAGCCGAAGTAATCGAGGAATGAGCGGCGGATTTCGTTCGTCGAAGTCATGTTCGCGCCGATAGGGCAGGCGCGAAAGCGCGGCAAGCCGTCAATATGCGATCAGCGCGAGGCCGTGACGATCCACGCCGCGGCGGTGAAGGCCACGAGATCCCCGCTGCGATGCTCCACCAGCCAGTCGCGAACCCAGCCCAGCGCGCGGGTCCGATCCTCGCCCTCCAGCGTCTGGAGCGTTTGCGCCGCCGGGCCGATGCGCTGGAAGAACTCCAGGGCATCCTCCACCGGATCGTCTCCCTTGCCCGCGATATAGACGAAATTCACCGCCTCAAACTGCGGATCGCGCCAGCCGCCCGCATCGAGAATCCCCCTGACGTGTTCCGGGTTGGCAAAGGCAAACGGCCCCGGAGCGGTCGGATCGGGAGAGGGTGGCAACTTCAGCAATCCGGCAATTTCGCTGGCCCACGGGTTCTCTGCCGGAGTGCGAAAGCACGAGAATACAAGCTGCGCGCCCTGCCCTGCCATGTTCGCCAGGTTGGCGAAGGCGGCCGGGGGATCATCGAAGAACATGACCCCGTGCCGCGAAATCAGAACCTCCGGCGAAAAATCAGGGTCGCGCCAGGTTTCCGCGTCGGCGAGGACGAAGCTGGCATTGCCATGCTGCGTTCCCCGCTCGGTCGCGACGGTGACCAGATCGGGCGACACGTCCACGCCAATCACCTGCGCTCCGGGGCGCTGCCGGGCGACGGCCAGCGCCAGTTGCCCCGCCCCGCAGCCAATATCCAGCACGCTGTTGCCGTCACGTTCGCCAATGCGTTCAAGCAGGCGCTCGGTCAGGCTGGCGAACGAGCGGTCGGTCAGGCGGTAGTTGTCCGCCCAGCTTCGCCCCGTGCGGGCGTGCCAATCCATCACGGTTGTCATGGGCCAAGACTAATCCCTGCACCGAAGCGGTACAAGCTTCATCAAGCCACAGTTTTTGCTTGCGACTCGGGTGGGACAGGCAGAGCATCGCCACCAGTCCTTGCGCGTCCGAGTGCAAGACATGCGCCCGGCGCGCCTTCACATTGGAGGGAGGCGAACGATGGGCAACACCCGAAATGGAACATCTGGTGGCAGAGCAGCTACCCGTGCGGTCGCGCTGGTCGGGCCGGCCGGCACGGGCAAGACCAGCCTGACCGAGGCGCTGCTGTTCGCGAGCGGCGCGATCAACCGCCAGGGCAGCGTCGAATCCGGCAACACCGTGGGCGACGCCAGCCCGGAAGCCCGCGCCCGCGGCAGCTCCACCGAAATCAACCTCACCCACTTTTCCTACCTTGGCGACCGCTTTGCCCTGATCGACCTGCCGGGCGGCACCGGCTTTGCCGCCGATGGCCTCGTTGCGCTGCAATCGGCCGACCTGGCCGTGGTGGTGATCGATCCCGCGCCCGAGCGCGCGGTGCTGACGGAACCGATCCTGCGGCGGCTCGACGAACTGGGCGTGCCCCATGTCATCTTCGTCAACAAGATCGATCACGCCCGCGCTGGCGCGGTGCGCGAACTGATCGAGGAATTGCAGCCCCTGAGCCGCGAACCGCTTGCCCTGCGCCAGATACCGATCCGCGACGGCGACAACGTGACCGGCTATGTCGATCTCGCGCTGGAACGCGCCTATCGCTATCGCCCCGGCAAGGAGAGCGAACAGGTCGAAATTCCCGCCGCGATCGCCTCGCGCGAGAAGGAGGAACGGACCCATCTGCTCGAAACGCTGGCGGATTTCGATGATGCCCTGCTCGAAGCCCTGCTGATGGACGAGACGCCGGACCAGGCGCTGGTTTTGTCGGACCTTGCGGCCGACACGGCGGGCAACAAGGTGGTGCCGGTGATGCTCGGCTCGGCACTGACCGGCGGCGGGGTTCACCGCCTGTTGAAGATGCTGCGCCACGAGACGCCCTCGCCCGAGGCGGCGGCTACGCGGATGGGTCTGGAGGACGGCGGCGCTCTGCACGTTTTCAAGATTGCCAATGGCGGCGCGATGGGGCGGCTCGCGCTTGGGCGCGTGCTTGGCGATGGTCTGCACGAGGGGGACGAACTGTTCGTCGGCAGCGAGGCAGAACGCACCGGATCGCTGTTCTTCGTCCAGGGCGACAAGACCGCCAAACAGCCCGAAGCCCAGCCCGGCGACATCATCGCCGTCGCCAAGGTCGACGGTGCGCGCAGCGGGATGCTGCTGGGCCGCCACAACGCGCTGCGTTCGGGGGCGCCGGAGCTGAGCTATCCGTCGCGCAACGCCGCGGTTGCGATCACTACCCGCGATCGCAAGGACGACGTCAAGCTCTCCACTGCGCTGCATCGGCTGTGCGAGGAGGACCCGGCGCTCGAATGGTCGCAGGACGATGCCAGCCATGAGACGATCCTGCGCGGGATCAACGACGATCACCTTGCGGTGGTGATAGGGCGATTGCAGCGCCGGTACGGGGTCGCGGTCGATACCCACCCGCCCCGGATTGCCTACCGCGAATCGATCCGCAAGGGTGCGACCCAGCGCGGTCGGCACAAGAAGCAGTCCGGCGGGCACGGCCAGTATGGCGACTGCGTGATCGAGATCCGTCCGCTGGCACATGGCGAAGGGTTCCGCTTCGTCGACAAGATCACCGGCGGGGTAATTCCGAAGCAGTGGATTCCGGCGGTCGAGCTTGGCGTGCGCGATGCGATGGAGAAGGGCCCGCTCGGCTTTCCGGTGGTCGACGTTGAAGTGACCTTGACCGACGGATCGTTCCATTCGGTCGACAGTTCGGAGCTTGCCTTCCGCATCGCCGGGCGCACCGCGATGAGCGATGCCCTGGCGCAGGCCGCGCCTTACCTGCTCGAGCCGATCGTCAAGGTGGCGATCGATACGCCCGCCGGGACGGCATCGAAAGCCGGGTCGGTTGCCTCGGCGCGGCGCGGCCAGATTCTCGGGCTCAATCCCCACCCTGACTGGTCGCGGTGGGAACGGGTCGAAGCCCTGCTCCCGCAAAGCGGATTGCATGGCCTCGACGCGGAACTGCGGTCGCTCAGCCAGGGTCTTGCCAGCTTCACCGCGGAGTTCGACCACCTTGCCGAACTCAGCGGCAAGCACGCCGACGACGTGGTCAAGGCGCGGGCGGC
>JAGWUU010000365.1 GCA_028868335.1 Sphingomonadales bacterium
CGATCAGGATGAAGCCGACGTTGTTGATCGACGAGTAGGCCAGCAGGCGCTTGAGGTTCGTCTGCCCGATCGCACCCAGCGCGCCGACCACGATCGACATCAGCGATGTCACGATCACGATCTGCTGCCATGCCGCGACCTGGCTGCCGAACGCGCCCAGCGCAACGCGCATGGTCAGCGCCAGCGCGGCAACCTTGGGAGCCGATGCGAAGAACAGCGTGACTGGCGTGGGCGCGCCTTCATAGACGTCCGGCGTCCACATGTGGAACGGCACCGCGCTGATCTTGAAGGCAAGGCCGGCGAGCACGAAGACCACGCCGAACACGGCCCCGGTCGACATGCCACCCTTGAGTGCAGTGGCGATCCCGGCAAAGCTGGTGGTGCCGGTGAAGCCATAGGTCAGGCTCATCCCGAACAGCAGGATCCCGCTGGCAAGCGCGCCAAGCACGAAGTACTTGAGCCCGGCTTCGGCCGATCGATCGTCGTTCTTGAGGAAGGCCGCCAGAACGTAGGCGGCGAGCGAGTTAAGCTCGAGCCCGACGTAGAGCGTCAGCAAGTTGGTTGCCGAAACCATCATGCCCATGCCCGCAACCGCAAGCACCACGAGCACCGGAAACTCCGCGCGCATCGCCCGGACCTTCTCGAAAAACGCGGGCGCGACCAGCAAGCTTGCACCCGCGGCGGCATAGATCAGCAACTTGGCAAAGGCGGAAAAAGCATCGCCCGAATAGAGCCCGTCAAAGGCATCCGCGGCCGGACCGCGCAGGCCGGAACAGAGATTTGGCGCAACCATGACCGCGGCTACCGCCAGCGCCAGCACGGACAGCCAGGTAACGGCGCGCGCATCGCGCACACCCTTCGACCAGGCAGCGCCGAGCAGCAGCACCAGGCCGGTGACGCTCAGCAATTCTTCGGGCGCAACCAGGCGCAGCGACTGGGACCAGTCCATCAGTGCGCCCCCTCATGCGCGGTGTTTTCGTGTTCGGCAGATGCCTCTGGCTTGCCGGCCGTAAGCATTGCATCGCTGGCCGGACGGGCGCGGGCAAGCCGCGCGTCAAGCGCAGCGATGTCCTGCCGCATCGGCTTCAGGAAGCTTTCGGGATAGATGCCCATCCACAGCACCGGAATGGCAAGCGCGGTGACCATCAGCAATTCTCGCAGGTCAAGGTCGGGCATGGCGGCGGCATCCGCGTGCTTCTGATCGCCGAAGATGACCCGGCGGTAGAGATAGAGCATGTAGGCCGCCCCCAGGATCACCCCGGTCGCGCAGACCGCGGCAACCCAGCTCGACAGCTGGTAGATGCCCGACAGCGCCAGGAACTCACCCACGAAGCCGCTCGTCGCCGGAAGTCCGATCGAAGCCATCGTGAACAGCATGAAGAACAGCGCGTAGCGCGGCATGTTGATTGCCAGACCGCCGTAACGGTCGATCTCGCGGGTGTGCAGCCGGTCATAGATCACGCCGACCGCAAGGAACAGCGCGCCCGAAACAAGGCCGTGGCTGAGCATCACGATCATCGAGCCTTCGAGGCCCTGGACGTTGAAGGCGAACAGCCCGATCGTCACGATCGCCATATGCGCGACCGAGGAGTAGGCGATCAGCTTTTTCATGTCGTGCTGCACCAGGGCGATCAGGCTGGTCGCGACCACCGCGATCATCGACAGCGCGAAGATCAGCGGTGCGAACTGGGCCGAGGCTTCCGGGAACATCGGCAGCGAGAAACGGATGAAGCCGTAGCCGCCCATCTTGAGCAGCACGCCCGCCAGGATCACCGAACCAGCGGTGGGCGCCTGGACGTGCGCGTCGGGCAGCCAGGTATGGACCGGCCACATCGGCATCTTCACCGCAAAGCTCGCGAAGAAAGCCAGCCACAGCCACTTTTGAGCCCCAACCGGGAAGTCATAGGCCATCAGCGTCGGAATATCGGTGGTCCCCGCCTCGTTCGCCATCCACAGCATGGCGATCAGCATCAGCACCGAACCGAGCAGGGTGTAGAGGAAGAACTTGTAGCTGGCGTAGATCCGGTCCGCCCCGCCCCAGATGCCGATGATCAGGTA
>JAGWUU010000095.1 GCA_028868335.1 Sphingomonadales bacterium
TCCCGCGACAGCCATCGAATCGAGTTCCGGCAAGTGACCGAAAAGACCGGTATCCTCATTGAAGGCGTCGGCCTGGCCTTCTTTGAGGCCGAGTACGTCAGACAGCACGCGGCGCAGCTTGTGGTCGGTCGAGGCGGTCATGCGATTCCGGCTTTCATTGTCGCGCGTCCTCTAGCCTCGGCACAGCATGCGACGCAAGGCATGCCGGGCGATAACAGACCAGTTTCCCGGCCACGCGGGGCGAACCATATCGAGCCGGTAGCGCAGGCGCTGGTGATCCATCCAGTCACGCTTGTACGGATCATCCCCGGTTCCGAAATCAATCAGCGAGACACGGTCGCGATCGATCACCTCTTCGAACAGCGCGGCAGACAGAATTGTGCCAGGCGACAAGGCCTTGGCATCTTCCCGATGGGCGAGCTTGTGTATGAATGCGGTGCCATTCTCAACGGTCCACAACTGCGCGGCGACAGCTTGGCCATGATACCGACCGATAGCCATGCGCAGGCGGTCGGCCGCCCCTTCCTCCTGAGCAAAGCGCCGCAGGAATGCGGGTGAACCTTCTTGCGGTTTCCAACTTGCTTCGTAGATCGCTTGGTAGTCTGCCCATACCGCTGCGTCGAACGTGCGGTGTAGAGAAACGTCAATCCGCTTCGCCTTGCGCTTCAATGTGGTGCGCAGCGAGCCTGGCCGGTTCGCGATGAATTGGGCAAAGGTGGCTCCGTTCAGTTGATGAACGCGGTTGGTATCGCTGCGGGTACGCCAAGCTAGCCAGCCCGCCTTGCGGAAGCAGGCGGCAAGTTCGGTGGCGTCCTGCTCGTCGAGCTTGTCCAGCACGACCCTGTGCGTCCTTCCGGCAAGATCGCGGGCCAATGCCGTCAGCAGGTTGTGGCGAGTTGCATCGTCGGTCGCCAAAGGCGTGCAACGGAACGTGTACCAGTTCGCCAGCGAGGCAAGGTGGCCTTCCTCCCGCATCAGCGGCAAGACCGCGCACGCATTGCGTTGTCGGGCGACCGCCAGCAACGGTACGAGGTCGCAATTGTCGACGAGGTTGCGAAACCATTCAATCCGATCGAAGGGGGCCCGGGCCAATGGCGCGGAAAGCAGGGCGACCACTGCCGTGTCGCCTTGCACTTCGTTAAGATCATCGTGATAATTAACCACGATCACGCCAACCGATCCCCTTCGTGGAGCTTCAGGAATTTCCGTGCCTTCCGAACCGTCTTCGTCAATCCGGACGCTGGATCACCTGGTGCTGAGGGGGTGCGACAGCGACCCGGCGCTGATCCTGCGCGGGGGCATCCTTAACTACAAGGACTTAAGGGATCGTGTCGGGCGGCTCGCGGGCTGGCTTCGGGCGCATGTGCCCGACGACGGGGGGCGTGTAGCGAGTTGGGCGGCCAAGGGGGAATTGACCTGCCTGCTGCCGCTCGCTTGCGCCCGTGCCGGACGGGTTCACGTTCCGATCAATCCGTTGCTCAAACGCTCCCAGGTCGCACACATCCTTGCCGACAGCGGTTCACGCCTCCTGGTGGGGACGCCTTCGCGGATCTCCAGCCTCCAGGCTGGAGATGTGCTGGCGGATTGCGTCCAATGGCATGAGAGCGATGTGCTGGCGATGATGTCGGAGGCCCAATCGCTTGCCCCTTCGCAGGCCGATCCGAACGGACTTGCCGCAATTCTCTACACCTCGGGATCGACGGGACGACCCAAGGGGGTGATGCTCAGTCATGCCAACATGTGGCTGGGTGCGGAGAGCGTTGCTACTTACCTCAAGCTGACCCCCGACGATCGCGCATTGGCAGTCTTGCCGCTGTCGTTCGACTATGGGCAAAACCAACTGCTTTCGCACTGGTATGCCGGGGCAAGCGCGGTGCCGCTTGATTATCTCACCCCGCGTGACGTCGTGAAGGCGGTCGAACGTCACGGCGTCACGACCTTGGCCGCAGTGTCGCCGCTCTGGGTGCAACTGGTGGAACTTGAATGGCCGCGTGAAACCGCCGCAAAGCTGCGGCGCCTTACCAACAGCGGCGGGGCGTTGACTCCCGACCTGGTTCGACGGCTGCGGGGAGTGTTCCCTCAGTCGGACATCTACGCGATGTACGGACTGACGGAGGCCTTTCGTTCGACCTACCTTGATCCCACGCTGATTGACGGTCATCCCACTTCAATCGGCCGGGAAATTCCGCACGCCGAGGTGCTGGTGATCGATGATGCCGGCAATGTCGCCGCCGATGATGAGGAAGGCGAACTGGTCCATTGTGGACCCTTGGTTGCGCAGGGCTACTGGCAGGATGCTGCGCGTACAGCTGAACGTTTCCGGCCTGCGCCACCCGCATCGCGTTATGGCGGAACCGCGGTGTGGTCCGGCGACAGGGTAAGGCGCGACCGCGATGGGTTGCTTACTTTCGTAGGGCGTCGCGATGCGATGATCAAAAGTGCTGGCAACCGCATCAGTCCGCAGGAGATCGAAGATGCCGCGCTGGCGACTGGCCTGGTGTCCGAGGCGGTGGCGCTGGGTGTACCTGACGACCGCTTGGGACAAGCCGTCCACCTGCTTGTCCGGGGTGCGCCGAATACTTCAGGGACAGAGGAAGAATTTCAGAATATGCTTATGAAAGAGCTTCCTAATTTCATGCATCCAAAGCGGATTCACTGGCGCGAAGCGCTGCCTCTGTCGCCCAATGGAAAGATTGACCGTGCGCGGTTGCAACGAGAACTTGCGGCATGAAGGCGTTGGGTCCGATCCCCCAGGGTTATGCCTTGATCGATGGCGAACTGGCGATCGCCGGGCGCAGGGCAAGCGACCTGGTGGCGGAGGCCGGGCAAACACCGTTGTTCATCTATTCGTCCCAGCATCTGCGCCGCCGCGTACAGACATTACGAGCCGCCATGCCGGATCGGCTGGCGCTGCACTATGCCGTCAAGGCTAACTCCTTCGGCCCGCTTCTCAGTCTCATGGGCGAATTGGTTGACGGTTTTGACATTGCATCGGGCGGGGAGTTGGCACTTGCCAGCGCCGCCGGGATCGACGCGCAGCGGATCAGCTTCGCTGGCCCCGGCAAGACCGACACCGAGTTGACCGCGGCGATCACCGCCGGGGTAACGCTCAACCTCGAATCTGAAGGCGAGGCTGAACGTGCCATCACGATCGCCGATCGGCTGGGGCATGTCCCCCGGCTTGCGGTCCGGGTGAATCCCGATTTTGATCTCAAGGGTTCGGGCATGAAGATGGGCGGGGGCGCCAAGCCCTTCGGCGTGGATGTGGATCGCGTGCCTGCGCTCGCCCGACGGATCATTGGGAGCGGCGCAGAATGGCGCGGCTTTCACATCTTCGCTGGTAGCCAATCGCTCGACAGTGATGCCATCTGCGATACCCAGGCTGAAACGCTTCGCCTTGCCGCGAGGCTGGCGATGGAATCCGGGGTGCCATTGCCTCATTGCAATCTGGGTGGCGGGTTCGGGATTCCCTATTTTCCGGGAGATGAACCGATCGATCTCGGTTTGATCGGCGCGCGGTTGGCCGAACAGTTCGCCGCGCTTCCCGACCTGCTCAAGGAAACTCGATTTTCCATTGAATTAGGGAGATATCTTGTTGGCGAGGCGGGAGTTTATCTCACTCGCATCGTCGACAGAAAAATCAGTCATGGTGAAATCTACCTGATCGTCGACGGGGGGTTGCACCACCAATTGGCCGCGAGTGGAAACTTCGGCACCGTAGTCCGCCGCAATTACCCGGTTGCGATCGCATCGCGCTTCGACGTGCAGGCCGAGGAAGAGGCGAGCGTGGTCGGTTGCCTGTGCACTCCGCTCGATCGTCTGGCCGACAAGGCCGGTTTCCCGCGGGCTGATGTCGGCGATCTGGTCGCCGTGTTCTGCGCCGGGGCCTATGGCCCGAGCGCCAGTCCGGCGCAATTCCTGGGCCACGGACCAGCCCGCGAATTGCTGGTTTAAACCCAGCATTTCTCCATGTCCCGTATTGGGACCTGTCGCACAAATCACTGCGAAATCCGGGAAACCGGGTCAAGGCTAACGCAATATTCACCCTTTTTGCCGATAGCGGAGGGTGAATAACCGGGTCGTCATGCGGGATGGGCAATCCCCTGCCGACACGGTGTGCGAAAAGGACCCGCCTGATGCCGTACACCCGCCTTTCCCGCCTGCTTGCCGGCAGCGCCATGCTCAGCCTGGCGCTTTCCGGCTGCGCGGGGGGAGCGCACGGCCCGCAGCTTCCGCCAGCATCGTTCGTGGCAATGCAGGAAGGTCCTGGCGAGGACTATGTCATTGGACCGCTTGATGAACTTACTGTATTCGTCTGGCGCAACCCGGAACTGGGCGCCAAGGTACAGGTTCGCCCGGACGGGCGCATCACGACGCCGTTGATCACCGACATGCCAGCCGTGGGCAAGACGCCCAAGATGCTGGCCGACGACATCACGCTGCAGCTTTCGCAATACATCCAGGACCCGCTTGTCTCGGTGATCGTCAACAAGTTCGCCGGCACGTTCAGCCAGCAGGTTCGCGTGGTTGGGGCGAGTGAGAAGCCGGCGTCCCTGCCGTACCGGGCGAATATGACCCTGCTCGACGCGATGATCTCCGTGGGCGGGCTGAACGAATATGCGTCGGGCAATCGCGCGAAGTTGATCCGGTTCGACAAGGAAACCGGCAAGCAGAAGGAATTCTCGATCCGCCTGGGCGATCTGCTCAAGAAGGGCGACAGCTCCGCCAACGTCATGCTGATGCCGGGAGATGTGATCATCATTCCCGAAAGCGCGTTCTGAAACGGGGGCGCAGGGCCAGGCAATGAACTCGATCTACGAAGAACTGCGCGCAGCACTGTTCAGCGTGTGGCACCGGCGCTGGCTCGCGCTGGGAGTCGCCTGGCTTGTGTGCATGGTGGGCTGGCTGCTTGTTGCCATGATCCCCAACACCTACGAATCGAAGGCCCGGATTTTCGTTCAACTTGATGACGTTCTGGCAGACGTTACCGGCGTGCCATCGGGTGGCAAACGCGACATCGACCGGGTTCGGCAAACGCTGACCAGCGCCGTGAACATCGAAAAAGTGATCCGCGGCACCCAGCTTGGCGACAACATCTCCTCACCGAAGGCGATGGAAGGCGCGGTTCTCAGCCTTGCGCGGAATGTGAAGGTCGAAAGCCAACAGGAGAACCTGTTCGAGATCACCGCCCGCTACGGCGGCGGTTCGCATCCGGATTCGCAGAATGCCAAGCTGGCGCAGGACATCGTGCAGAAGATGATCGATATCTTCCGCGAAGAAAACCTGGCCGGGAACCGGGGCGAGATGGATCAGTCGCTGGACTTCATGAACCAGCAGCTCGCGACCCGGCAGAAGGACCTGGAATCGGCGGAGCAGAAGCGTCTGGTGTTCGAGGCGCAGAACCCTGACCTCGCCGGTGGCGGACTTTCGGTTCTCCAGAAGCTCGAATCAAGCCGTGCCGAACTGCGCGGGATCGATGCCGATCTGGCAGCGGCGCAAAGTGCGCTTGCCGGGATCAATGGGCAACTTGCGGGTACACCGAAGACCTTGCCCGGTTCTGGTCCTGACGGGGGAGCGCGCAGCGCGCTGGCGCAGGCCCAATCCGACCTTGCTGCGATGCGCGCGCGTGGTCTGACCGAGAATCATCCGGACGTGATTGCCGCCAAGAATCAGGTTGCGGCATTGCGCGCGGCGGCGGCAGGCGAAACCGGCCCGAGCGGAGCGCCAAATCCTGCCTACACGTCGCTCGAATCGATCCGTGCCGATCGTCAGGCGACGGTGACCGGCCTGACCGCGCGTCGTGTCGCGCTTCAGGGTGACATTTCGCGCATGACTACCCAGCAGATCAGCAACCCGGCCATTGCCGCGGAACAACAGCGCATCAACCGCGACTACGACGTGCTCAAGCAGCAGTACGACAAGTTGCTGCAGGATCGCGAACAACTGCGCCTGCGCGGCCAGGTGGCGACCGAGCACAACGCGATCAAGTTCCAGGTGATCGACCCGCCGACGACCCCGCGTGGACCGATTTCGCCCAACCGCCCGCTGTTGCTGTTGGCCGTTCTGTTCGCAGGGATAGGGGCGGGTGTCGCCGCTGCCTTCGCAATCGGCCAGCTCCGCTCAACATTCGCGACGACCGCCAAGCTGGAAAGCGCCCTCGGCCTGCCCGTGCTCGGCGCAATCAGCGCGACGCTGACCGATGCCGGTCGTGACCTGCGCCGCAAGAGAATGAAGCTGTTCTATGCCGCCAGTGGTGCCCTGGCCGGCCTGTTCGTGCTGCTGCTGACCGCTGAATATATCCAGCGCGGCATGGTGGCTTGAGGGGGATTGGCGATGAGCAAGCACAGCAAGATTGAGATCCCCGAAACGGAGTCCAAAGTGACCGCCCCGGACAAGGCGACAAAGGACGGCGGCACGTTGATCGAACGGGTCGTGCGAAACTACGATCTCGTACAATTGGCCTCTCCGCCGATCCCGCAAAATCTTATCCCTCCGGTCAGCAAACGCCGCCGCTATCGCCGTAGCGACGAGGTCATCGAGGAGGCCGAGGTCTCACCGGTGCCGGTCGAGGCGGCCGAAGTTGGCGCGGGCACGCCCACGCCGCCCCCGGCTCAGCACGAAACCATCGAACCGGTCGTCGTGGCGCAGCAAGTCGCACCAGCGGTGGCGGCGGTTCCGGCGCGGTTGCCCGATCCGATCCGGTTCCATGGCGAACAGCACCCCGTTTCCCGCCCGCACCTGCGCGATCAGGGACTGATCGTGCCCGAAGGTTCGGTCACAGCGTTGCTGGAAGAGTTCCGTATCGTGAAGCGTCAGTTGCTGCTGCACGCGTCGCAGTTGGCGCAGCAAGGCATGGGAATGGAAGCCCAGCGCGTGCTTGTCTGCTCACCGCACCCTGGCGAGGGCAAGACCTACACGTCGCTCAACCTGGCATTGGCAATCGCTGCCGAGAAGGAAAGCGAAGTTCTGCTGGTCGACGCTGATTTCGCCAAGCCTTCCATATTGTCGTCGCTTGGTCTGCCAGGCGGACCGGGCCTGATGGATGCATTGTCCAACCCGGCCATAGATGTGGCCGATTGCGTGATAGGCACCGACATCGCCGGGCTGTGGGTACTCCCTGCGGGGAACGCGACCACGTCGGACACCGAATACCTGTCGAGTTCGCGCACCCGGCAGGTACTCGATCGACTGACGCAAGGGGCGCCAAACCGCTTCGTCATCTTCGATTCGCCCCCAGCGCTGGCCGCATCGCCGGCTGCCGAGTTGGCGAAATACGTGGGACAGGCCGTGCTGGTCGCCCGCGCCGACAGGACCGGGCAGGGGGCTCTGGAAGACGCGATCTCGTTACTTTCAGCCTGTCCGAACATCCAACTCTTGCTCAACGCCGTCCATTTCAGCCCGAGTGGCCGACGCTTCGGCTCGTACTATGGATACGGGGGATGACTGAAATGTCGTACCTGCTTTCGCGCCTGGCATTGGCAGCGATCCTGTCCCTTGGGGTGCCGATCGCAGTCCATGCCCAGGAACTGCCTTATGACGATGTCGCCGATGAGGATGGTAGCGCCAGTGCCACTGCGCCTGGGAGCAAGACGGCGCATGCTCCGCGGGTCGCGATAACTCCGTATATCGAGGCGAGCCAGGTATTGCTGGCCCAGCTGTCACCCAACAGTGACGCCGTTACCTATTCGGTACTCGCGGGCGGAGTCGACGCGAATATCGCCGGTCGCAACAATCAGGGAGCGGTGTCCGTTCGTTACGAACGCCGCTTCGGCTGGGGGCACAACAACGTTGATTCCGACATGCTGTCGGGCCTCGCGCGGTTCCAGACCGCGATTGTGCCGCATGCTCTCAATTTCGAAGTAGGGGCGCTTGCCGCACGAACCGCGATCCAGAACAACGGCTCCACCGCCAGCGGTATCGACTTCGGCGACTCCGTCACCCAGATTTACTCGGCCTACGCTGGCCCGACCCTGGCGACGCGAAGTGGCGACCTGTTCGTCAACGGACACTATTATTTCGGCTACACCAAGGTTGATACTCCGCACGCGCTGGCCCTCGCGCCGGGGCAGAACCCGGTCGATGTGTTCGACAGTTCGACGGTGCACAACGCCGAATTTCACGTCGGGACCAAGGCGGGCGAACCGCTGCCGGTAGGTGTCGGTGCTGGTGTCGGATACAACCGCGAGGAAGTGTCCAATCTTGACCAACGTGTCGAGGATTTCCACGCTCGCGGTGATGTAGCCGTGCCGGTGAGCAACACGGTTCAACTGGTCGGCGGCGTTGGCTGGGAAAAGGTCAAGGTATCAAGTCGCGATGCGTTGCGTGATGCGATTACCGGCCTGCCGGTGATCGGGCCCAATGGGCGCTATGTCACCGACAACTCCTCTCCGCGTTTGATTGCCTTTGAAAGCGAAGGGCTGATCTGGGACGCGGGCGTGATGTGGCGGCCAAGCCGCCGCACGTCGCTGGAGGCGCACATTGCGCGCCGCTATGGCTGGACAAGCTACTACGGCAATCTCGCCTATGCGCCCGACGCCCGCACATCGGTAAACGTTTCCGTCTATGACAGTCTCGGCAGCATGGGTGGCATGCTCAACCACGCTCTTGCATCGTTGCCGACCCAGTTCGACGCGGTGCGCAATCCGCTCACCGGGGATATTGGCGGCTGCGTTGCCGGACAAGGCGCGCTCCAACCGGGGCAGAGCACCTGTCTGGTCGGCGCTCTTGGCGCCGTGCGCTCATCGGTCTTTCGCGGGCGGGGCGTGATGGCCAACATCGGGTTCAAAGGTGGTCGTTTCACGTACGGACTGGCTGCCGGATACGATCGACGCCGGTTCATAGCGCCTCCGGGTTCGGTGCTTGGCATCACCAACCTTACGATCGATGAGAACTGGTGGGTTGCCGCTTTCGTCAGCAGCCGCATCGACAGCAAGTCAACCGTCGGCGCCAATCTTTGGGCCAACTGGTACCAAAGCGGAGACGCTTTGGCTGGCAACAGCAGCGGGGTCGGGGCAACCGCTTCGTACAACCGATCAATATCGAGCCGGCTTAGCGCCACTGCCGCGGTGGGCGTTGCCGGGGTCAGCCGCGAAGCGGTCGAGGATCTGTGGACTGCACGGGCCCTTGCCGGTGTGCGCTACTCGTTCTGAGCCTTACGGAGTACCAACGATGTTCAACGACTTTTACGGGCTCTCAGGTCGGGCATTCCAGCTCACACCTGATCCGGCGTTCTACTTTGAAAGCCTGACGCATCGCAAGGCGCTGTCCTACCTGTCTTATGGGTTGGCCCAGGGCGAGGGCTTTGTCGTGATCACGGGCGAGGTAGGGGCGGGCAAGTCGACCCTCGTGGCTCATCTGATGGCGACGATCGATCCGGCGCGCCTGACCGCGGCGCAAATCGTTACATCAAAGCTTGACGGCGAGGAACTTGTCCACGTCGTTGCGCAGGCGTTCGGACTGATCGTCGAGGGGCACGACAAGGCCAGTGCCCTCGGCGCGATCGAGGCATTTCTCCACGACGAAGCACGGGCTGGTCGGCGCTGCCTGCTGGTGGTCGACGAATCGCAAAACCTTCAGCTGGAAGCGCTGGAAGAATTGCGAATGCTGTCGAACTTCCAGCTTGGCGCACATCCGTTGCTGCAGACGCTGTTGCTCGGCCAACCCGAATTTCGCACCACGATCCAGGATCACCCACAACTTGAGCAACTACGTCAGCGCGTGATCGCGGCGCACCACCTTGAGGCAATGGAGCGCGATGAGGTTCAGGCCTACGTCGAACATCGCCTGAAGTGCGTGGGCTGGGAGGGAAATCCGGCGTTCGATCAACGGGTGTTCGCGGAGCTGTACGAAGCGTCGGGCGGCGTACCGCGCCGGATCAATCAGGTCTGCAACCGCTTGATGCTGCTTGGTGCCGTGGAGCAACGCACGCGGATCGACGGGGCCATTCTCAGCCAGGTGCTCGACGAATTGCAGCTGGATGGCACGCTGCAACTCAAGCTGCCGCAACTCCGGTCGAAGCCCAACGATGAAGGCAGCCCGGTCGATCCGGTCGCAGCGCCGGTGCCGGTCGATGCTGTTGCACTGGTGCAGGTCCAGGCACTTTTGGCGGAAAGGGACGCGCAGATCGCGGAACTTCAGCACGCGGTGATCGAACTTGCCAATGAGCGCGAGGCTGTTGGCACTGGCCCCACACCGCACGAAATTGGCACCAGCGATGCGATGCGAGCGCTGGAGGCGAAGTTCGCTGCTCTGGAATCCAAGATGCTCGAGCAGGAACGGACGATCCGGCACACGCTGACCATGCTCATTGAATGGATCGAAGCCGACGACGCCAGCCGCGCAGCGGCTTGATCGTGGGAAGGCAAGGGCAGAGGTGGCGCATCTTCAGGTAAATGGACTTTCGGTCGATGTCGAAGACTGGTTCCAGGTCGGCGCCTTTGAAGGGGTGATCGACCGG
>JAGWUU010000366.1 GCA_028868335.1 Sphingomonadales bacterium
CCGCAGGGCACGCTCTATGGCCGCAACGCCACGGGCGGCGCGATCAACTTCGTGACCGCCAAGCCGAGCAAGGATTTCCAGGGCCAGGCCTCGCTCTCCTATGCTTCGTTCAACACCGTCCATGGCGAGGCAGCGATCGGCGGGCCGCTGTCGGATTCGGTGCGGTTTCGCATTTCGGGCACCGGCACCACATCCGACGGTTATGTCCACAACCTGCTGACCGGACGACGCGAGAACGGACAGGGCAGTTTCGCGCTGCGCGGCCAGCTTGCCATCGACCTCAGCGACAATCTCGATGCGCTGGTCAATGTCCATGGCGGCAAGGTCAACGTGCGTTCGCCGCAGTACCGCAGCCTTGGCCTGCTCGATCCGGCAAGCGGCTTCACCACGCCTTGCGCCGCGGATGCGATCATGGCGAACCAGTGCGGCAACGTGCTGGGCTATGTCAGCCCGCCGGGTTTCTATGACGGCGCCTATGACAAGAGCCTGAAGCTGAACGTCGAGAACTGGGGTACGTCGCTGCGACTCAACTGGCGGTCGGGTGGCGTGACGCTGACCTCGATCTCGGCTTACGACTACAACAACAAGGTCCACCGCGAGGACAGCGACGCCAGCCCGCTGGCGATTCTGAGCATCGACTATGGCGTGCGCTCCGACACCTTCACCCAGGAACTGCGCCTCTCCGGTTCGGGTGATGGGCTCAACTGGGTGGTCGGCGGCTACTTCCTCGGGGAGGTGCTCAAGCAGAACCAGACCGGCGACCTGTTCCGCGAACTGCGCGCCCTGACGCCGGGCGGCGGAGCCGACACCACCGGGGCCACCACTGGCGGCGCGCCGGTGCTGTTCGCCCGCACCGTCAACCGCCAGACCACCCAAGCCGCGGCAGTATTCGGGCAGATCGAATACCGGCTGACCCCGACGCTGCGTGCCACGCTGGGCGGACGCTACAATTACGAGCGCAAGCACTTCCTTGCCGCCGCCCAGCTTGAAGACGCGATCATCGACGGCAACCCGATCCCGGGCGGCGTGGTTCCCCTTTATGCCTTCGACAACAGCAAGAAGTTCGAGAACGTATCGTTCAAGGCCGGTCTGGACTACGATCTCGCCAAGGACGTCATGGCCTATGCCAGCGTCTCGACCGGGTTCAAGAGCGGCGGATTCAATGGCGGCTTCCTCAGCTTCGATCCGGCGGAAGCCGCGATCCAGGCCAAGCCGTTCAACGAGGAAACATTGACCGCCTACGAAGTCGGCCTGAAGTCGCGCCTGTTCGACCGTCACCTGCGCTTCAACACGGCGGCGTTCCTCTACGACTACAAGAACCTGCAACTCTACACCCTGATAAACACCGGAACGATCCCGCTGACCCTGCTCGACAATGCGGCCAACGCGCGGATCTATGGCGCGGAGTTCGAGATGATCGCCCGGCCGGTGCAGCGCTTGGACGTGACGCTCAATCTTGGCCTGCTGCATACCGAGATCCGCAACTTCATAAGCGCCGGAACCAACTATTCAGGCAACCGCCTTGCGCTCTCGCCTGAAGTGACCTTCAGCGGGCAGGCCAATTACGAGGTGCCGCTTTCGTCGGGCCTGACGTTGGCCTTCCAGCCGTCGTTCTCTTACCGCAGCAACCAGTTTTTCTCGGCGGACAACAATCCGTTGCTCAACCAGAGCGGCTATTGGCTGTTCGACGGACGGATCGCGCTCAAAGGGCGAGACGGCCGATGGGAGGCAGCGGCGTTCGGGCGCAATCTGACTGCGAAGAAATATATCAACTTCGCCACTGACCTGACCGACTTCGGCATGATCGAGCAGTTCCGCGGCGAACCGCGCATGTTCGGCGTCGAACTCAGGTTCAAGTACTGATGCGTGCCCTTGTCCCGATCGCTGTGCTTGCCGTGCTGGCTGCCTGCCAGAAGGAGACCCCGCCCCGACCGCTGACCCCGGCCGAGAGCGCGCGGCTGAAGCCGGCCGACACAAAACTGGCCTCGCTTTACGAGCAATCGTGCAAGTCGTGCCATACG
>JAGWUU010000096.1 GCA_028868335.1 Sphingomonadales bacterium
CGCGGGGATGACGGGCTAATACAAGGTCAAATATGCTGCCCGGTCTTGGCCCAATCCGCGAGGAAGCCCTCGATCCCCTTCTCGGTCAGGACATGCTTGAACAGCCCCCAGATAACCGAAGGCGGCGCCGTCATCACGTCGGCGCCGATTTCAGCGGCGCGCAGAACGTGGATGCCGTGGCGGACCGAGGCGACCAGAATCTGGGTCCGGTAGTCGTAGTTGTCATAGATCAGGCGGATTGCCTCGATCAGTTCCATCCCGTCCCAGCCGTTGTCGTCGTGGCGGCCGACGAAGGGGGACACGAAGGTCGCCCCGGCCTTGGCTGCGAGCAGCGCCTGGTTGGCGGAGAAACACAGCGTGACGTTGACCATGCTGCCATCGCCGGTCAGCGCCTTGCAGGTCTTTAGGCCGTCGGGGGTCAGCGGCACCTTAATGCAGACGTTGTCGGCGATCTTGCGGAGCTTTTCGGCTTCCTTCATCATCGTCGGGTGATCGAGCGCGACTACTTCGGCGCTGACCGGACCATCGACGACCGCGCAGATTTCCTTCACGACCTCGTGAAAATCGCGGCCCGATTTCATGATCAGGCTGGGGTTGGTGGTGACGCCGTCAAGCAGGCCGGTGGCGGCCAATTCCTTGATGTCGGCGATTTCGGCGGTGTCTGCAAAGAATTTCACGGGGGTAGCGCTCCTGGTGGCGAGTCACGGCGGCTATAGACGCCAAAGCAGCGTGGGACAAAGCCCGCACCTGCCCTTTTTTCCGATCTAGAGAATCTTCAGCGCGGCGATCAGGATCGGATCGTGCGTCGTCTGCGGGTTGGCGCGGATCGCACTTTCCTCGGCGCCGATCTGATACCAGATCGAGTTGTCAGCGCGGTTCGCCACTGCCTGCGCGACTTGCGCCGCATCGACCCCCGACAGCGCGGCAATGGCCTTGCCCAGGATCGGGTCGCTGCTGACCCGGATCGCATCGGACAGGCCAGGGATCATCGCGTTGATCAGCGCCGGTCCCATCTGGCCGCGCAGCCAGGTGGTGGCCGCGGTCGGCCCGCCGCGGATCAGCCCCAGCGCATCGGGGATCGAGATGTTGCGCACGCTATCGAGGACGACCGGCGCCGCCCGCTCCGCGCCCCTCTCGGCGACAAGGTTGAGCTTGTGCTGAAGTTCGGTCCGGAACGGCCCCGAGGTAAGCAGGCTCTTGAGGAGGCCGCCGCTGCCGCTGAACAGTACCGGCAGGTCAAAGCGTGCGACTTCGCTGTCCCAGAACCCGCCGGGCGCGGTCAGCTTGGCGAAGGCGTTCTGCGAGGACAGCGTGAGCAGCCGCTTCAACGCCTCGGTCGTCGACAGTCCGCCGAGCGAAGAGCAGCCGGACAGCGCTAGCGTCCCGGCGGCACCAAGCCCCAATATGAACCCGCGGCGGGCAAGGACGGCGTGCGGTGTGATCTGCATGGTCCCCAATTCCTTTTTTCCCGGATGAATGCCGAAGCGGGGGTTACGGCGCGGCCTTCGAGGCTGCATAGGGATGCCACCCATGACCCGCGTGCGACTCCTCGTCTTCAATCCCGCGCTCAGCGTGCTTGACTATCGCCTTCCCACTGGAATGGCGACAGAATTCGGCTCGGTCGTGCTCGCCCCGCTGGGGCCGCGCCAGGTGCTGGGGATCGTCTGGGAACCGGACCGCCTGCCAGGGGACGAGGTTCCCGACGCCAAGCTGCGCCCGATCCTCGAAGTGCTGCCCGTCCCGCCGCTGGCCGCGCCGCTGCGCCGCCTGATCGAGTGGACTGCCGACTATTACTGCGCACCGATGAACGCGGTCGCGCGCATGGCGCTGGGGTCGATGGCGGCGCTGCGCGGCGGGGGCACGGCCACGGAATACCGGCTTAGCGGGCTGGAGCCCAAGCGCCTCACCCCGCAGCGCGCCGCAGCGATGGACGCGCTCCACGGCGAGCAGGCCAGCATCCGCGAGCTTGCGGAACTGGCGAGCGTGTCCGACGGCGTGCTGCGCGGCATGGTCGGAGCGGGATTGCTCGAGCAAGTGACGGTCGATCTCGATCGCCCCTACCCGCGCGCCCGCGCTGATTTCGCCGTCCCCGATCTTTCGCCCGATCAACAGGCCGCCGCCGACCGCTTCGTTTCGGCTGTGAGCGGCGGTGCATTCCACCCTTTCCTGCTCGACGGGGTGACCGGATCGGGCAAGACCGAATGCTATTTCGAGGCGGTGGCCGAGGCGATCCGCCACAAGCGGCAGGTTCTGGTCCTCCTCCCCGAAATCGCGCTGACCGAAAACTTCCTGCGCCGGTTCGAGGCGCGCTTCGGCGTCCCCCCGGTGCTGTGGCATTCCAGCCTCAAGCAGAGCGAGCGCCGCCGCGCCTGGCGGGCGATCGTATCGGGCGAGGCGCAGGTGGTGGTCGGCGCGCGCTCGGCGCTGTTCATGCCTTACAAGGCGCTGGGCCTGATCGTGATCGACGAGGCGCACGAGGTTTCGTTCAAGCAGGACGACGGGGTGCGCTACAACGCCCGCGACGTCGCGGTGATCCGCGCCCGGTTCGAAGGCGTGCCGGTGATCCTCGCCAGCGCCACTCCCGCACTTGAATCGCTGCAACTGGCCGAGGCCGGAGTGTACGAGAAGATTGACCTGCCAGCCCGCTTTGGCGGCGCGGAACTGCCCGCGATCGAGGTGCTGGACCTGCGCGACAATCCGCCCGAGCGCGGACGCTGGCTCGCCCCGCGGCTGGTCGCGGAACTGCGCGACCGGCTGGACCGCGGCGAGCAATCGCTGCTGTTCCTCAACCGCCGCGGCTATGCCCCGCTGACGCTGTGCCGCCACTGCGGTTACCGGTTCCAATGCCCCAATTGCAGCGCCTGGCTGGTCGAGCACCGGCTGTCGCGGCGGCTCGCCTGCCACCACTGCGGGCACGAGACGCCGGTGCCCGATGAATGCCCCGAATGCCACACCGGCGACTGTCTGGTCGCCTGCGGCCCCGGCGTCGAACGTATCGCCGATGAGGTGGCCGAACTGCTGCCCGAGGCGCGCGTCGCGGTGGTGACGTCGGACACGCTCAATTCTCCGGAAAAGATAAGCCACTTCGTCGAGGCGGCAGAAGGCAAGCTGATCGACGTGATCGTCGGCACCCAGCTTGTCACCAAGGGCTATCACTTTCCCGAGCTGACACTGGTGGGCGTGGTCGATGCCGACCTCGGCCTTGAAGGCGGCGACCTGCGCGCGGGCGAGCGAACCTATCAGCAGATCGCCCAGGTTGCCGGGCGCGCCGGACGCGGGGAAAAACCGGGCGAGGTGCTGATCCAGACCCGCCACCCCGAGGCCCCGGTGATCGCCGCGCTCGCCGCCGGAAACCGCGACGCCTTCTACGAGGCCGAGGCCGAAGCGCGGCGTGACGCGGGCGCGCCGCCGTTCGGCCGCTGGGCAGCGATCATCGTATCGAGCGAGGACGAGGCCGAGGCGCGCGATGCCGCCCGCGCGATCGGTGGCGCCGCGCCCAACCTGCCGGACGTGCTGGTGCTCGGCCCGGCCCCGGCTCCGTTGGCGCTGCTGCGCGGGCGCTATCGCTACCGTTTGCTGATCAACGCGCGGCGCAGCGCGCAGGTTCAGGACGTGATCCGCCAGTGGCTCGGCGCGCTAAGCTTCCCGCCGGGCGTCCGCGTCGGCGTGGATATCGACCCCTACAGCTTTGTCTGAGATCCGGCCTTCGTGACCCAGAACGGTGGCCGCGTTCCGTCACGCTGGATTGCGCGGCGGAGCAGCAGCACGCCCGCCAGCGTTGCGACAGCCACGGCGACCGCGCTTGCCTCCAGCCCGAAAGCGCCGCCGGTCAGCCAGTCCGGCCCGATGCGGCGCGTGATCAGCAGCCCCAGCGGCACCTCGCCGCCCGAAACCGGAATGCTGAAGACCCAGCCCTGGGTGAAGTTCCACGCCATGTGAATACCGATCGCCAGCCACAGGCGGCGCGTCAGCAGATAGGCCGCGCCCAGCAGTATCCCCGCTTCCAGCATGATCGCAAAGGCGCTGAACCAGGTTGCATCGGGATTGAATATGTGGGCGGCGCCAAAGAACGCGGAGGTAAGCGCCAACGCCGCCCAGGTGCCAAACATCGTTTCGACGTGGCGAAACACGATCCCGCGGAAAAGCGTCTCCTCGAAAAAGCCGGAGATGAAGGCCAGCACGATCATCGACCACAACTGGCCCATTCCCCGGACGCCAAGGAATTCGATCCCGCCCAGCATCCACACCGCTAAGGTCGCGATTGAAAACAGGGCTGTCCCGGTCAGCAGGCCAAGACCCAGTTCGCGCGCGGCGCCCGGCCAGGCGAATTCCAGGGCAGGTCGACGTTCAAGCCAGCGAACCAGATAGGTGTAGGTCAGGATCACCATGATCGCGAGCGTCGGTCCAACCAGCGCCGTGATCGGTGCGTTGCGGGGCAGGTGCAAGGCGTGCAATGCCGTCGAGGCAAGCGACAAGGCCAGAACCAAGCCGCCGCCCTCAAGCACGATCAATGCCCCAGGGTGCGAAACGATCCGGCGCAGCAAGCCCGGCCGGTCAGGGTGTATCACTTCAGTCATACGCCCGCATCCTCCGCTTCACGCTGGTTTGCAAGGCGAAATCGTCATCCGTCGTATGGCGGCTTGCCCCCGTCCAGCACGATCCTGGCCGCCGCGCCGAGCCAGTCCATCGCCGCCGCCCAGGGCCGGTGTCCGTGGCTGATCCGCGCCGCCCCCAGCTCTGCCAGTTGCGCCCGATCGCGAAACGCCGGGTTCCAGATGATGTTGACCGGCAACGGCGATCCCGCGCAGATCGCGCCAAGCGCAGCAAGATCGGTGGTGAACGGCACGAACAGCCCGCTCGCCCCGGCATCGGCGTAGGCTTGGGCGCGTTCGAGCGCCGGCCTGACCAGACTGGCGTGGCTCTCGGTCGGCTGGCCCCGGAAGATGTCGCAGCGGGCATTGACGAAGATGCCGCATGCCGCGGCGGCCGCGATCCGGTCCGCCTGATCCGCTGCCGGAACAAGCGCGGCATCGCCGGGCATCCTGTCCTCCATGTTGATGCCTACGGCACCGCTGGCAAAGGCGCGCGCAACTGATTGGCCGACCTGCTGCGGCGTCGCGCCATAGCCCGATTCCATATCGAACGTGACCGGCAGATCGGTCACCCGCAGCACGCCTTGCAATACGTCCAGCGCGCGATCGAGAGGAAAGCCTTCGCCGTCCTTGAACCCTTGTGCCTCGGCCACGCCATAGCTGCCGGTGGCGATCGCCTTCGCGCCCGCCTCGGCAACGGCCTTCGCGCTGCCCGCATCCCAGATGTTGAACAGAACCAGCGGATCGCCGGGGACGTGGAGCGCCCGGAACTCTTCGACTTTGGCGTTCATTGGGATTCCTTCTGCAAAAGCTTGCGCTTGATTTCCAGGCCATAGGCATAGCCGCCCAGCCCGCCTCCAGTGTTGATCACCCGGTGGCAGGGGATCAGCACCGCGACGTTGTTTGCCCCGTTGGCGCTCCCCGCCGCGCGCACCGCCTTGGGCCGACCGACCGCCGCCGCAAGCTGGGCATAGGTGCGGGTTTCGCCCGCGGGGATGCGCTGCAACTCGCGCCACACGGCCTCCTGAAAGGCGGTGCCCTTCACATCGAGCGGAATGTGCGCGAAGTCGCCGGGCGCCTCCACCGCGGCGACGACATCGCCCAGCAGTGCGGCAAATGCCTCGCCGCCCTCGATCAACTCGGCCTGGGGGAAGCGCTTTTCCAGCGCCTCGCGGCCTTCGTTAAACGACAGGCGGCACACGCCCTTGTCGGTCGCGGCGACCAGCATTGATCCCAGCGTGGTATCGACAACCGCCCAGTGGATCACCGCGCCCTTGCCGCCGTTGGCCCAGGCCGATGGCGTCATTCCCAGTCTCCCCTGTGTGCCTTCGTAGAACCGCGAGGGGCCGGAATAGCCCGCCGCGTAGATCGCCTCGGTGACGTTGCCCTCGCCGGTCAGCGCGTCGGCCGCACGTTCGGTCATCAGCGCGCGGGCGTAGGCCGCGGGCGACAGACCGGTGTGGCGCTTGAACACCCGCTGGAAATGCGCCGGGGAATAACCCGCCTCTCCCGCCAGAGCGGCCAGTGCCAACGGCTGCCCCGCCGCCTTGATCGTCGCGATCGCGGCAAGGACGGCGCGTTCATCACGGCTGACGTCATCGGGCGAGCAGCGCAGGCACGGGCGCAGCCCTTCGGCGCGCGCCGCAGCGCCGTCGGCGAAGAAGCGCACGTTCTCGCGCCGGGGATGGCGCGCGGCACAGCTTGGGCGGCAATAGATCCCGGTGGTCAGTACGCCGGTGACGAACCGCCCGTCAGCGGCGCGGTCACGCGCCAGCACAGCAGTCCAGCAGTTGTCGGAATCGATCATGGTCATAGTCATGGCACAGCTCCTTGTTGACGCAAGGGGTGCCATGTTCGGTCGCTGCGTGCGTCCCGGGGCTTGCGCTCAAAGCAGATCGAGCAGCCTGACCGCCAAAGTCCACGCATCCCCCGGCCACCGTGCCGAGAGGTAGCGCAGGTCTTGCTCGACAAAGCCCACGTCCGGCGCCTTGGCATTGGCATAGCGGGGGATCAGCGGCCCACGCGCGAACCGGCCCGCCGGACCGATCAGGCGAGTGACCTCGGCCTCGACGGTTTCAGGATAGGTGCGGTAATGGCCTGGCAAGGCGCGCCGGGTCAGGGCGACTGCAATGTCTTCCTGCATCGCAGTCAACGCGGTGGTGCGACGGCCCTCCAGAACCCCCGCCCGCGCGAGCGGAAGCACACCGTGGCACACCGCACTGACCGGCTGGTGCGCAGCGAAAGCCTCGCGGGCAAGGCGCATCACCTCACCCGATTCGCAGTAGCGCCGCATGCCGGGCGCGTGCCCGCCGGGAAAGTGCAGCGCGGCAAAGTCACCCGCGCGGGCGGCGGCCCAGGTGATCGGATGGCGCCAGGACGGATCGGCGATCATCGCCGCATAGGCCTCCTGCGCCTCGGGCCGGGCGCGGAGCGATCTGGCAAGGCCGGGCAGCCCCTCGCCGGTCAGCGTGATCGGATCGCAGGTCGCAGGCTGGCCGGTTTCGGTGGCGAAGGAAACCGCATGGCCAGCCCCGCTCCACACTTCCCACGGGAACGCCACCTCGGTCGGGTCGAAGTCGCTTTGCGGCAGGATGATCAGGATGCGCGCCATGTCAGCCTCCCAGCGCCCGGAACAGCATCAGGGTCCGCTCCTTCGCCAGTTCGGCGCTCTCGGGGTGATAGTCCTTGCGCCGGTCCGAGTTGAAGCCGTGTCCGGCCTCATAGATGAAGTGCTGCGCCGTCGGGTGGCCCTTGGCGATCAGCGCTTCGACCGGCTCGATCGCCACCATCGAATCGAAGCGACCGAAATGGGTGATGGTCGCGCATTTCGGCGCCTCGTCGGCAAAGCGGGTGGCAATGTAGCCGCCATAGTAGCAGCTCGCCCCGTCGAGATCGTCTGATAGCTGCGCCATGCGCCAGGCAACCGATCCGCCGAAGCAATAGCCGGTGATAAACACCGGCCCGCCCCTCTCCTTCATCCAGGCTACGCAGCGCGCGGTATCGTCAAGGCCCTGGTCCCAGTCGTGCTCCTTGCGAGCGATCTCGACCGCCCTGTCCCAATCGGCGCCGGAGTAGCCCAGCTCGCAGCCGGGTTGCTGGCGATCGAACAGGCCGGGGCTGAGCACTTCATAGCCATCGGCGGCATATTCATCGCATAACTCGCGGATATGGTCGGTAACGCCGAAGATCTCCTGCACAAGGATCAGCCCGCCCCGCCGCTCGCCCTTGGGCGTCGCGTGATAGCAGGGCATCGCGTGCCCGTCGCTCATCGTCAGGTGGATCGTTTCGCCCATCGCGTGCCCTTCCCCGCATTCGTATTGGCGAATGGTCTAACCCCACCTTGCATCGCAGCACAATCGTCGCTATGCGCGCCCCCGTCCCAGGGGTGGTGGTGCAGCAATGCGCCAGGTCCGCCCCGTCAACGCACCCGATGCAAGGAACCTGAGCGCGTGGAGATTTCCGGCGGCATTACGGCCAGTCTGCAAGGGCGGTACGCCTCTGCCCTCTATGACCTGGCGAGCGAGCAGAAAGCCGTCACCGCGGTCGAATCCGATCTGGAAAAACTTGGTCAGGCGATTCTTTCCAACGGTGATCTCGCTGCGCTGATTCGCAACCCACAGATCGGCCGTGATGCGGCGGCGAAGGCGATCGACGGCGTGGCTGGGGTACTTGGCGTTTCCGCGCTGACCCGCAATTTCCTCGGCGTGCTGGCCGGCAACCGCCGTCTTGCCGCGCTGCCCGACATGATCCGCGCCTTCGCGACGATCGCCGCCGCTGCTCGCGGGGAGGCAACTGCCGAGGTGATGAGCGCCCATCCGCTGTCCGATGCCCAGCTCAAGCAGCTCGGCGAAAAGCTCAAGGCCCGCCAGGGCAAGGACGTCAAGATTACCGCAAAGGTCGATCCCGAGCTTCTCGGCGGCCTCGTCGTCCGGATCGGCTCGACCCAGATCGACAGCTCGATCCGCACCCGTTTGAATACGCTCGCGCAGGCAATGAAGGGCTGAAAGCCCGTATGCCCGCAAAGAAGTTGATGAAAGGCTGAACATGGATATCCGCGCCGCTGAAATCTCGAAGGTCATCAAGGACCAGATCGCCAGCTTCGGCACCGCTGCTCAGGTCAGCGAAGTCGGGTCGGTGCTCTCGGTCGGTGACGGCATCGCCCGCATCCATGGGCTGGACCAGGTCCAGGCCGGTGAAATGGTCGAGTTCGCCAACGGCGTGCAGGGCATGGCGCTCAACCTCGAAGCCGACAACGTCGGCGTCGTGATCTTCGGCTCGGACGCCGAAATCCGCGAGGGTGACACCGTCAAGCGCACCGGCACCATCGTCGACGTTCCCGTCGGCAAGGGCCTGCTCGGCCGCGTGGTCGATGCGCTGGGCAATCCGATCGACGGCAAGGGACCGATCAAGGACGCCACCCGTACCCGCGTCGAGGTCAAGGCTCCCGGCATCATCCCGCGCCAGTCGGTCAACGAGCCGGTGCAGACCGGGCTCAAGGCGATCGACGCCCTTGTCCCCGTCGGCCGCGGCCAGCGCGAACTGATCATCGGTGACCGCCAGACCGGCAAGACCGCCGTGGCGATCGACACCTTCATCAACCAGAAGGAAGTCAACCAGGGCGACGACGAGAAGAAGAAGCTCTACTGCATCTACGTTGCCGTCGGCCAGAAGCGCTCGACCGTGGCGCAGATCGTCCGCCAGCTCGAAGAAAACGGCGCGATGGAATACTCCATCGTCGTCGCCGCGACCGCCTCGGAGCCAGCTCCGCTACAATACCTCGCGCCCTATACCGGCGCGACGATGGGTGAGTTCTTCCGCGATAACGGCATGCACGCCGTGATCGTCTATGACGACCTTTCCAAGCAAGCCGTCGCTTACCGCCAGATGTCGCTGCTGCTGCGCCGCCCGCCGGGCCGCGAAGCCTATCCGGGCGACGTGTTCTATCTCCACAGCCGCCTGCTTGAGCGCGCGGCGAAGATGAACGACAGCCTTGGCGGCGGTTCGCTGACCGCGCTGCCGATCATCGAAACCCAGGCGGGCGACGTTTCGGCCTATATCCCGACCAACGTGATCTCGATCACCGACGGCCAGATCTTCCTTGAAACCGGTCTGTTCTACCAGGGCATCCGTCCGGCGATCAACGTCGGCCTGTCGGTCAGCCGCGTCGGCGGCGCCGCCCAGACCAAGGCGATGAAGAAGGTGGCCGGCTCGATCAAGCTGGAGCTGGCGCAGTACCGCGAAATGGCGGCCTTTGCCCAGTTCGGTTCGGACCTCGACGCTTCGACCCAGAAGCTGCTCAACCGCGGCGCGCGCCTGACCGAGCTGCTCAAGCAGGCCCAGTTCAGCCCGCTGCCGTTCGAAGAGCAGACCGTGTCGATCTTCGCGGGCACCAACGGTTATCTGGACAGCATCCCGGTCAACAAGGTCACCGAGTACGAAGCCGAAATGCTCAGCTTCATGCGCGAAAGCCATGCCGACACGCTCAAGCTGATCCGCGACACCCGCGACTTTGGCGATGACGCCAAGAAGCAGACCGTCGCCGCACTCGACGCCTTCGCGAAACAGTTCGCTTAATTGAACGTCATCCCCGCGCAAGCGGGGATTGCGGGCCTCTGGGTCCGACCAAGAGGACAGCGATCCCGGATCAGGTCCGGGATGACGAAATGGAGATAGTTCAGTGGCTTCACTGAAAGAACTCAAAGGGCGGATCAACTCGGTCAAGTCGACCCAGAAGATCACCAAGGCCAAGCAGATGGTCGCCGCCGCCAAGCTGCGCAAGGC
>JAGWUU010000097.1 GCA_028868335.1 Sphingomonadales bacterium
TCGACCGTGCACATGGCCCCGTTCCCCAAGGACGAGGCGCTGACCGTGGCGCTGATGCGCGATCCCAAGACCGTCGGCAACATTTCCGACGCCGGGGCGCATCTGCAGATGCTGTGCGGCGGGGGTGAGAACGCGCTGCTGCTGACGCAGTATGTGCGCGACGAACAGGTGATGACGCTTGAGGAAGCAATCCACGTCATGACCGGCAAGCTTGCCGACCATTTCTTCCTCGCCGATCGCGGGGTGATCGCCGAGGGCAAGCGCGCCGACATCGCCGTGTTCAACCTTGCCGAGGTCCAGCGCCAGCAGATGGAGAAGGCCTGGGACATGCCCGACGGCAAGGGCGGCACCACCTGGCGGTTCACCCGCAAGGCGATGCCGACCCGGTTGACCCTGGTGAACGGCGTACCAACTTTCGAGAATGGAGCCTTTACCGGGGCGAGGCCCGGTCGGTTCCTGACCCCCGTCAATGATGGCGCCCTGGTCGCCGAAGCAGCGGAGTAAGACCCATGGAAATCAAGGTTGGCGCGGGTGAACGCGCCTATTTCAACGGCGCGATCAAGCAGATCCCCACCGAAAGCTCGGTGCTGGTCAGCTCATCCAAATACCTCAACCATGCCGAACTGCGCGGGCTGATCTCCCAAGAGATGTTGCGGCGCAACGGGGCGGACATGCCCAATACCGCCTACATTCCCGAAGTCGCGCAGATCCTGATGATGCTGGAGGATTTCGGGCGTATCATGGCGCTGTTCGAGCAGGAGAAGGCCCGCCTGCCGCGCTTCCGCGAATGGCTAGAAAAGCGCGCATTGGCCGACTACAAGAAGGATGAGGTAAAGGACTGCGCACCCGGTACGCTTGGCGCCGCGCTTCACGACTTCATGGTCAACAGCGGCTACGAACTCGACATTTTCTATCGCGAGATCGAGGTGACGAGCGATCTGACCTTCTACTTGCGCCAGACCGCGCTGACCCATGACATCGAACATATCGTGTCGGGGTTCGGCCCCAACCACGGCGGCGAAATCGCCCTGCTCAATGCCAACATGCACGCCAAGGCGCGCTATTTTCACCCGGAACTGGCGGCCTTCTTCAACCGTATCCAGATCTACCTCAAGGCCAAGACGATCATGAAGGACGGGCTTCACTACGCCGAAGCCTTCGCGCTCAACCTCGAGGCTGAATTCCAGGGCGCGGTGCAGGGGCGCAACTGGAATTATCCGCTGATGGTAGCCGACTGGCGGGCGATGACCGATTGGCAGATCACCGACATCCGCGAGGAACTGGGGATCAACCCGGTTCCGCCGCAAGACCTGTGGACGGAAACCAACCGGCTGTGCAACGAGGACGATCCCAACTGGGGCGTCCCGTTGATGGAAGCGGCCGAGTAGCAGGCGGGCTTTTCCGCCTGCGTCGGTGGCCCCGCCGTTCAGGACGGACGGCGGACGGTCGGCGGCGCGAGGAGGGCGCGGGCGGCTTGGCTGCCGTCGAGCAGGGTGTTGGCGCGGTGAACCACGCGCCAGCCCCCGGGCTGGCGGGCAAGGGTCCAGCGGTTCGCTGACACCCGATGGACTTCGAAGCCGCTTCCGGTGAAGCGCAGCACCAGCGAATGCCCGCGCGCGGTCGCGCGGTCGCCGTCGAGATCGATCGCGATCGGCCCCAGAACATGCGCGCAGCCCGCCACCATCAGGCCCTGGTGCACAGGACCCGTTATCAACGCGGCGATTTCGGCATGCCCGCGCGCGGTGGCAAAGCCCACGACTTCGTATTCGCCATCCGCGGCCCACAGAGCGGCCAGCGCTTCGGCTTCCCCGGCATCGGCGAGAGGCCCGTATTCGGCGACCAGTGCGCGAATTGCCTCGCGGTCTTCAAGGATGCGCAGGCGCGCTTCGATGGTGTCGGTCACAGGCGGTGCCACGGCGTTCCCATCTATAGCTCGACTACCGAAAGGATGTGGTCGGTCCTGCCCGGAAACACGTAGTCGAATTCCAGGAACATCCGGTCGCCCAGTTGCCCCGCCTTGATCAGGTCGGTGGCGACGAACACCTGCACACCGTTGCGGCCATAGGCATAGCGCTCGCATGAACCGAACACCGGCGAGGCATCGAGCCGGGCATCGACTTCGGCATCGCCGCGGCGAGCGCGGTTCACGCCAATGGTCAGGCGGCCCTTCAACTCGGGGTCAAACTCGTTCAGGTCGCGCAGGTTGAGGACCATTGCTTCGAGATCGTCGAGTGAATCGACCAGGAAGCCGAAGTGGAAGCTCGCTTCGGGGTCGCTTGCCAGCATGGCCTGGTAATCGGTGACGGCCTGGTGTTGCGCCGCTGTCTCCATCCCGAGCAGCGATTGGATTGTTTCGATAAGCTTGCGCTGTGGTTCGGGCAGGGCGGCAAGGTAGATGATCCCGTCGCCGCGCGCGGCGTGGCCCGGATTGGCGACGAAACGGTAGAAGTTGCCACCGGGCAGCGAAAGCACCTGGGTTTCGACAAGACCCATCGCCTTCAGCAGACGGGCAGCGATCGGCCCGTCGCTCTCGGCGCCGTAGTGCAGGGCCAGATGGCCCATGGTTCGGTCGGACCGGGCACCCGCAGGGCGCGTCGCTTCGGGGGCGGTAGTGGCCATTTTCCGTTTCCTCTCTCGGTGCGGCACGCGCTCGTGACTCTTGTGAATTTCATAGCAGCGGTGCCGCGTTCGGGCAATATAGTTAGTAACCACTTACATTACGATTCGACTTGCTTCGGTCGCTATTCGGCGGGCAAGGTTCCGAACCGGAAACCTGTCAGAACCACCATGCAACGCCTCGCGCTCGATCATATCACCGTCGTCGATGCCGATCCGATCGCGCTGGCCGAAGCGGCGCGCGGGGCGGGGTGCGACGGCATCTGCCTGTTCATGGAGCCGATGGCGGTTCTGCCGCTGATGCCCCGCTTTGACCTCTATGGCGATCGGGCGGCGAGGAAGGCGCTCAAGGCGCGGATGGACGACCTGGGGATCGCGCTCGACGTGGCCTATCCCTTCACTCTCGCGGGCCGAACCACGGTGTCCGACTTTGCGCCCGCGATGGACTGCGCCGCCGAACTGGGCGCCGGCGTACTCAACGTCCTGCTGTATGATCGCGACGCCCAGCGCCGCCTCGATACGCTTGCGGCGTTTGGCGAACTGGCGGCGGGGCATGGCTTGCGGGTCGGAGTGGAATTCTATCCGTCCTCGCAGGTCCGCTCGCTGGCCGAGGCGCTGGCACTGGTCGAAGCGGCGGGGCCGCCCGAACGGGTGGCGATCAATGTGGATCTGCTGCACCTGATGCGGTCGGGCGGCACACTGGCTGAACTCGCCGCCGCCCCTGCCGAACGCATCTGTTACGGGCAGATCAGCGATGCCCCACTGGCCGCGCCCGCCGATCCCGATCTCGAAGCCTCGTCGCAACGCTTGCTGCCCGGCGAAGGGCAGTTCGACGTGGCCGGTTTCGTTCGCGCCCTGCCGCCTGGCTGTCTGCTCAGCGTGGAAATTCCGCGCGACGATGCGGTGCGCGCGAGCGTTTCCCTGGCGGAGCGGGCCGAGCAGGCGGTGGGCTCGGTACGCCGGGCGCTCGCCTGACCCCATCGAAAGCTAGCCGCGCAACCGGGCCAGTTCCTCTGTACTCAACTTGAGCGCGGCCGCCTTGGCGCTTTCGGCAACCTGCTCCGGGCTGGAGCCTCCGAAGATCGGGACGGTCTGGAGCGGCTGGTTGACAAGATAGGCCAGCACGACCTCGTTGATCGAAACGCCGTGGTCACCGGCCACCGCTCGCGCCGCGGCAAGACGCGCCGCGTTGACGGGGTTGGCGTAACGGGTCTTGAGCTGATCGGGGAGGGCGTCGACGCCGCCTTTCTCCAGCTTGGTGAAATAGCCGCCGCTCTGTGCGGCATAAGCCAGGATCGGCAGGCCCGCCGCGTGCAGCGCCTCGTACTCGCCCTCGTAGTAGTGGACGTAGCCTTGTTGCGCCGACGCCGCGACGTCCGGCACGGCCAGCCCCCAGAATGTCTCGGATACGGTGAACCCGCGCTTGCCCAGTGAGGCGGCATAGGCGTTGGCCTCGGCGATTCGCGCCGCGCTCCAGTTGGAGGCGCCGAAGTAGCGGATCGTGCCTGCTTCCTGCGCGGAAAGCAGCGCGTCGATCAGCGGGGCGACCGGCACCGCCTCGTTATCGGCATGGAGGAAGTAGATGTCGATGGCATCGATCTGCAAGTGATCGAGGCTTTCGGCGAGGTCCTGCGCGATGCATTCGGGGCTGACCCGCGGCATCCAGTCGCCCTTGCGCAAATCCATGCCTCCGCCCTTTGTGGCGATCACCACATCGTTGCGGTTGCGGGTCTTGAGCCAGGCTCCAACCGCGCGTTCGCTGGCGCCGCTTGGCGCATCGGGGATCCAGTCGCCATACATCCGTGCGGTGTCGATGAAGTTGCCGCCCAGCGCGACGAAGGCATCGAGGATCTCGTTCGAACGCCCCTGGTCGATCGCCGTTCCCAGCATGTTGGTGCCATAGCATAGCTGGCTGACCGAAAGATCGGTGGCGTTGAGCGTCAGTTTGGGAAGCATTCGGGTTCTCCGAAAGAGGGCGGGGCGCGACGGCCCGGGCTACGAGAATGCAGACAATTCGGCGCCATCTGCGCTGCGATCAGTTGCCGCCCGGCGCGGCGGCGCTCCGCCCCGCGTACCGGCCGAAGAAGGTGCAGTCGGCGAGACTCAGCCCCGACGAATAGCCATGCCCCCAAGCCGGAAGGCCCGAGGTGCAGCGCCCCGCGGCGAACAGTCCGGGGATCGCCATGCCGGCCCGGTCGAGCACCTCGCCTTTCGCCGAGGTGCGCAGCCCGCCGAGGGTAAAGAAGCTGAAATAGCTCGCCTGAAAATCGAGTTCGAGCGCCACGAATGGCCCCTGATCGAGCGGGGTGAGGATCGGCGACCGCTTGCCGAACAGGGGATCGCGGCCGTCGCGGGCGTGCTCGTTATAGACCGCCATGGTCGCGCTGAGCGTGCCCGCGGGCATCCCCAGTTCGCTTTCTACCTCGTCCCATGTCTCCCCGGTTCCGGCAATCGACATCCGGGCGAAGTCCATCGGCTGGACGAAATGGGCGTTGTCGAGCAGCAGATAGACCTTGCCGCCCGGCTGGTCGACCGCGCAGCGGCTGACCCGGCCGTGATAGCAGTCCTCGTTGATGAAGCGCTGACCCTGAATGTTGACGAACACCCCGTAGGCATGACTTTCGGGCATGGTCCAGGGACAGGTGGTGAAGAACTGCTCCATGTGGATCGCATCGCCGCCTGCGCCTACCCCCAGCTCGATCCCCGCGCCATCGTCCTTGTCGCCGATCGGATCGTTGAGCTTGAACGTATCGGGGCAATACTTGCGCCGCATCGCCTCGTTGAAGACGAAACCGCCGGTCGCAAGGACCACGCCGTGCGCCGCGCGGACGAAGCGGTTGGCATTGTCGATCCGCACCACGACGCCGACGATGCGCGTGCCATCCTGCACTAACGCCACGGCGCGGGCGTCGGTCACTACCTCGACGCCGCGTGCCCGCGCCGCCGCTTCGAGAATATCGACCAGCGGACGCCCACCGCCCCAGCCCATGTGCTGGATGACGTGGCCGCGTGGTGCAGGCTTGGCGATGTCGCAGAACGGTGCGGCCGCTTCGCTGCCCGACCAGATAAGGGTCGAATCGTCGGTAGGCTCGATGTGCTTGCCGGGCAGGTAGTTGCCGCGATAGGGCACGCCCTGCGCCTTGAGCCAGGCATAGTGGCTGAGCGCCTCGCGGCCATAGACCTCGCACTTGGCTTCATCGGCGCAGGGGCCGCCTGCGGCCTTGAGATAGGCGGTGAAGTCCTTGGTGCTGTCGTCGAAGCCGGCGGCGCGCTGGGCGTCGGTGCCGCCGCCTCCGCCGACATAGATCTCGCCGCCGGACAGGCCCGAGGCCCCGCCGCTGCCCGAATTACGCTCGAACAGCATGACCCGCGCGTCGGCATCGGCCGCCTCGATCGCGGCGCAAGCCCCCGCCGCTCCGAAGCCGATCACCGCCACGTCCGTCTCGAAATTCCAGCCGGGAACCTCCTCTGCGGGGAAGGGTCGGTAGAGCGAAATCTCAGCCATCGCGGGCCTTCAGCATATCGAGCGCGACGTCGACGATCATATCCTCCTGGCCGCCGACCATCTTGCGGCGGCCGAGTTCGAGCAGGATCGCACGGGTATCGATGCCGTAGGTTTCGCTGGCCTTTTCGGCGTGACGCAGGAAGCTGGAATAGACCCCGGCGTAGCCAAGGCTCAGTGTCTCGCGGTCAACCCGCACTGGGCGGTCCTGAAGTGGACGCACCAGGTCTTCAGCCGCGTCCATCAGCAAGTTGACGTCGCAGCCATGGTTCCAGCCCTTGCGCTCGGCGGCGGCGACGAATACCTCGAGCGGGGCGTTGCCCGCGCCCGCGCCCATGCCGGTCAGGCTGGCATCGATCCGCACCGCGCCGCACTGTGCCGCGACGATCGAGTTGGCGACCCCGAGGCTGAGGTTGTGGTGGGCGTGCATCCCGCGCTGGGTTTCGGGCTTCAAGACCCGGTCATAGGCCTCGAACCGCGCACGCACCCCGTCCATGTCAAGCGCGCCGCCGCTGTCGGTGACATAGACGCACTGCACGCCGTAGCTTTCCATGAGGAGCGCCTGCTGCGCGAGGTGATCGGGCTCGATCATGTGGCTCATCATCAGGAAGCCTGAGACGTCCATGCCGAGATCACGGGCGATGCCGATATGCTGCTTCGAGACGTCGGCCTCGGTGCAGTGGGTCGCTACGCGGACCGAGCGGACGCCCAGGTCATAGGCGCGTCGCAGTTCCTCGACCGTCCCGACGCCAGGCAGGATCAAGGTGGTCAGCACGCATTTGTCGAGTACCTCGGCGACGGCTTCGAGCCATTCCCAGTCGGTATGCGCGCCGAACCCATAGTTGAAGCTCGCGCCCGACAGCCCATCGCCGTGCGCAACTTCGATGGCGTCCACGCCCGAGGCCTCGATCGCCGCCGCGATCGCGCGGACGTGGTCGATCCCGTACATGTGGCGCACCGCGTGCATCCCGTCGCGCAGGGTTACGTCCTGAATGTAGAGCTTGTCGCCCGCGTTCACATCGAACTTGCCCATCACACAGCCTCCTTCTCTGCCATGCGGCGTGCGGCGAGCAGCTCGCCGGTGGCCTTGGCGGCGGCGGTCATGATGTCGAGATTGCCCGAATAGCTCGGAAGGTAGTCGCCCGCGCCCTCGACCTCGAGCATGATCATCGACTTGATGCCGGTGAATTCGCCCATGCCGGGGATCTTGAGCTTGTTGTTGTCGCCGAAACGCTCGAACTGCACTTCCTGCTTGAGCCGGTAGCCGGGAACGTATTTCTGCACCTCGGCGACCATGTCGCGCACCGACTGACGAATGGCGTCCTCGCTGCCGCCCTCGCTGAGGGTAAAGACGGTGTCGCGCATGATCATCGGTGGTTCGGCCGGATTGAGAATGATGATCGCCTTGCCCTTGGCCGCCCCGCCGACCACCTCGATCGCCCGGGCGGTGGTGCGGGTGAACTCGTCGATGTTCGCCCGCGTGCCCGGCCCGGCCGAGCGCGAGGAGACAGAGGCGACGATCTCGGCGTAGTGAAGCTTGTCCGAAACGCGGGCGACCGCGGCGACCATCGGGATCGTCGCTTGCCCGCCGCAAGTCACCATGTTGACATTGGGCTGGTCGAGGTGCGCCTCCATGTTCACCGGCGGCACCGTAAACGGCCCGATCGCTGCCGGGGTCAGGTCGACCACCTGGATCCCGTCGGCGCGCAGGGCTTCGTCATGGACCTTGTGGGCATAGGCGCTGGTCGCGTCGAAGGCGATGCCGATCTCAGGATAACACCGCAGCTTCTTCAACCCCTCGATCCCCTCGTGGGTAGTCGCGATGCCATGTTCGCGGGCCATGGCGAGGCCCTCGGAGTTCGGGTCGATCCCGACCACGGCAGCCAGCTCCATGTTTTGCGGATACTTGATCATCTTCATCATCAGGTCGGTGCCGATGTTGCCCGAGCCGATGATCGCCGCCTTCACGCGTGCCATTGCCATGCTTTCCTTAGACAAAGTTGGCGACGCAGCGACCAATCGGCCCACCCGCATCGCTGAGGATCATTTCAAAGCGGTCGCCCTTGACTGCGGGAGCGAGCGGCACCAGCGATCCCGACAGGATCACGTCGCCCGCGTCGAGCGTGACGCCATAGGCGCCCAGCGTATTCGCAAGCCAGGCGACCGCCTGCGCGGGATCGCCCTGGACGGCATGGCCATGGCCTTCCGACAAAGGTACGCCGTTCTTGCCGACCGCGACGTGCAGGTTCGGCAGATCGAGCCCGCGCGGGTCGAGTCGTTCATTGCCCAGCACATAAACCCCGCACGAGGCGTTGTCGGCAACGGTATCGACGATCCCGATCTTCCAGTCGGTGATCCGGCTGTCGACGATCTCGAAACAGGGCACGATCGCCTCGGTCGCTGCGATCACCTGCGCGGCGGTAACGCCCGGCCCGGCAAGTCCGTTCTTGAGCACGAAAGCGATTTCCGCTTCGGCGCGCGGCGCGATCAGCGCCTTGGCGTCGATGTCGATATCGCCTTCAACATGCATCCAGTCGGTCAGGAACCCGAAGTCGGGCTGGTGGACGCCCAGCATGTCCTGCACCGCCTTGCTGGTGACGCCGATCTTCTTGCCCACCACCCGTTCGCCATCCTTGCGACGGCGGGCGAGAAAACCCAGCGACACGGCATAGGCATCGTCGACGGTGAGTTCGGGGTGGCGCTCGATCAATGGTGGCACCGTGCGTCGGTCGCGCAGCGCCTGATAGAGCATCTCTGAAAGGGTTTCGGTCAGGCTCACAGATAGCGTCCATCGTGGTAGATCAGCGGATCGACTTCTCCGCTCAGCGTCACTTCGAGCACGCGGGCGATGACGATCGAATGGGTGCCGTAGGCCAGCATCGCGTCGATCACGCAGGACAGGTTGGCCTGGGCGTCGACCAGCATGGGCAGGCCGTTCCCCCCGGTGCGCCATTCGCCGACGCTGAAGCGCTCGCTGTGCGGCAGCCCGCCGCCGAATGCCGCTGAAACGTCCTGCTGGCCGCGCGACAGGAGGTTGACCGAAAGCGGAGCGGTGGGAACGAGCAGGGCGTGAAGGCTAGCGGCGCGGTTGACGCAGATCAGCACTGCGGTCGGATCGACCGTCAGTGAAGTAACCGATGTCGCAGCGATGCCTACAGGGCCTTCGTCACCCCTGGCGACGACGATGCCGACCGATGCGGCAAGGCGGCGCATCGCCGCGCGAAATCGCGCGGGAAGTTCTTCAGGGAAAGACGGATAGGCTTCAGCCACGCAGGAAATCGATCGTGTAGCGGTTGAATTCCTCGGCGCGTTCGACCTGGACCCAGTGCCCGGTGCGAGCGAAGGTGATCGCGCGGACGTCGCTGCACTTGTCGAGGAACAGACGGGCGTGGGCCTCGGGGCAGAATTCGTCGTTGAGACCCCACAGGACGAAGATCGGCTGCTGAATTTCGCCCAGGCGGGGCGAAAGGTCGGGCGTGCGCATGCGAACCAGCACGTCCTTGGGCTGGGTGCTGGCGACGGCAAAGCGTTCGGCAACCAGTGCGTCGGAAATCTTCGGCGCGAAATCGGGATGAACCAGGTTCGAAACGAGTCGCTTCTGTTCGGCCAGATTGAAATCGGGCCCGCCGAAGTTGGAAACCATCTTGGCGATGCCGGGCATCACGAAATAGCTCTCGCGCTCGGCAACGCAGCCCGGCGCCATCAGGATCAGCCGGTCGGCGAAGCCCGGGTGGTCGAGCGTCATCAGCAGGGCAATCCCGCCGCCCAGCGAATTGCCGACCAGCGTTGCCTTGTCGATTCCGTGCTGACGCAGCGCGTCGTAGAGTGTGTCCGTGAACAGTTGCAGCGTGTAGTCGATCCCTTCGGGCTTGGACGACGCGCCGTAGCCGATCAGGTCGGGCATGATTACGCGGTAGCCCGCCTGAACATAGGCATCGACGTTCTGGCGGAAATTCGACAGGCCGGAGGCGCCTGGGCCGCTGCCGTGGATGAACACCACCACCGGGCCAGAACCCGATTCCTTGACGTGAATGTCGTAACCGCCCTCGACGCGGTAGGTTGCTTCGCGCACTTCGGTCATCGTGGTGCCTTACAGGAAAGTGAAGGTTGGTTCTTCACCCAGCATCCCGCCGATCACGTCGGTCGTGCGGTTGCTGGGATCGTTCGCGACGTGCGCGCGGCCGGCATTGAGATCGAGCCACGGCTGGAGG
>JAGWUU010000098.1 GCA_028868335.1 Sphingomonadales bacterium
GCCACAGGTTCGGCGTCATCGCGCCGACGTCCATGACGTGCGAGCCCATGTTGAGCATGTGGTTGCAGATGCGGGTCAGTTCGGCGAACAGCACCCGCAGGTACTGCGCGCGCAGAGGCACTTCCACGTTGAGCAGCTTTTCAACCGCGAGGACGTAGGAATGCTCCATCCCCAGCGGCGAGCAATAGTCGAGCCGGTCGAAATAGGGCAGCGCCTGAAGGTAGGTTTTGTGTTCGATCAGCTTTTCCGTGCCGCGATGCAGCAGGCCAACGTGGCAATCGACGCGCTCGATCAGCTCGCCGTCCAGCTCCAGCACCATGCGCAGCACACCGTGCGCCGCCGGGTGCTGGGGGCCGAAGTTGATCGTGTAGTTGGAGATGACTTCATCGCCGGTGGTCGGCGACTGTTCGAGGGTGAAGCTCATGCCTTCTTCTCCCCCCCACCATTTTCTGGGGCTTTCTCATCGCCGGGCAGCACGTAGTCCGCGCCTTCCCACGGGCTCATGAAATCAAACTGGCGAAGGTCCTGGGCGAGCTTGACCGGTTCATAGACCACGCGCTTGTCCTCCTCGGAATAGCGCAGCTCGACATAGCCGGTCAGCGGGAAGTCCTTCCGGAACGGGTGCCCTTCGAAGCCGTAGTCGGTAAGAATCCGGCGCAGGTCGGCGTTCCCCGCAAAGATCACGCCATAAAGGTCGAACACTTCACGCTCTAGCCAGCCGGCGTTGGGCCACAGCGTGGTAACGGTCGGCACCGGCGTTGTCTCGCTGGCGCTGACCTTGACGATGATCCGGTGATTGCGGGTTACCGAGAGCAGCATGTAAACCACCTCGAACCGCTCGGCCCGATCGGGATAATCAACCCCGGCGATTTCCATAAGCTGCTGATACTCGTGCCGGTCGCGCAACAAGGCGAGGGCATCGGCGATCGAATCGCGCGCGATGGTCAGCACGACCTCACCATGCTCCTCCTTCGAGGAGAGCAGCTTGTCGCCCAGCGTCGCGGCGACGGCTTCGATGACGCCGTCGTTGGCGGCGAAGCGCGGGGCGGGATGGAGAACTGCCATTGTCCCGCTCACCTTTCGATGGTTCCGACGCGGCGGATCTTCCGCTGCAACTGCATCACGCCATAAAGCAGCGCCTCTGCGGTCGGCGGGCAGCCGGGGACGTAGATGTCGACCGGGACGATCCGGTCACAGCCGCGCACTACCGAATAGCTGTAGTGATAGTAGCCGCCGCCATTGGCGCAGCTTCCCATCGAGATGACGTACTTGGGGTCCGACATCTGGTCATAGACCTTGCGCAGAGCCGGGGCCATCTTGTTGCACAGCGTGCCTGCGACGATCATCACGTCCGACTGGCGCGGAGAGGCGCGCGGGGCGACGCCGAAGCGCTCCATATCATAGCGCGGCATGTTGACGTGGATCATCTCGACCGCGCAGCATGCCAGGCCGAAGGTCATCCACCACAGGCTGCCGGTGCGCGCCCACTGGAACAGGTCCTCAGTGCTGGTGACGAGGAAACCCTTGTCATGCACTTCTGCGTTGATGTCGTTGAAGAAACCGGGTTCGGGCGCGGTAACGCCCTGCCCGGCGGCAAGCGGCTGGCCCGCAGAATTAACGAGAGTGCTCATTCCCAATCCAGAGCTCCGACTTTCCAGGCATAGACCAGGCCGACCAGAAGTTCGCCGATGAATACCATCATCGTGATCCACGCCGCCCAGCCGAGCTTGGTGAAGGTCACGGCCCAGGGAAACAGGAACGCGGCTTCAAGATCGAACACCACGAACAGGATCGCCAGCAGGTAGAAGCGCACGTCGAACTGGCTGCGCGGATCCTCGAAAGCGGGAAAGCCGCATTCATACTCGCTGAGCTTTTCGGCGGTGGGATTGTGCGCCCCGGTGAGACGCGCAACGCCCATCGGCAGGAACACGAAGGCCGTCGACAATCCCAGCGCGATGGCCAGGAAAATCAGGATCGGCAGATACTGCGACAGGTCGACCAAGGGACTGACTCGCGATGGCAATTGATGCCCGCGCCCTAGTCCCGCGTGCTGCACTGCGCAAGGGGCAGAACGCCGGATTTTCCCCGGCGCCTGTCCCCTGAGCCGCTATTTCTTGAGTTCGCGCCTGAGCGTTGCCTCGGTCTGCTTGCCGTAAGGTGGCTTGAAGCCCGAAAGCTTGGCAACATCCAGACCAGACTGACGATAGACCGCGCGGATGTGACTGAAGGTCTTGAAGCCGTCATGCCCATGGTAATTGCCCATGCCCGATGGCCCGATTCCGCCGAACGGCAGGTCTTCCATCGCATTGTGGAACAGCACGTCGTTGACCGTGGCCCCGCCCGAAATCGTCCGTGTCAGCACCTTGTCCTCCTCGGCGCGGTCCTGTCCGAAGTAATAGAGGCCGAGCGGGCGATCGTGGGCGTTCACGTAGTCGATCGCCTGATCAATGGTATCATAGGTCATCACCGGCAGGATCGGACCGAAGATCTCCTCCTGCATCACCTTCATTTCGTCGTTAACGTTGCGCAGGATGGTAAGCGGCATCTTGTAGCCATTGGACGAGGTGAAGTCCTCGTTCGCCGGATTGACCTCGATCAGTTCGGCGCCCTTTTCGCGCGCATCGGCAAGGTAGCCCTGCAGGCGATCATGGTTTCGTCCGTTCACCACCGAAGTATAGTCGTCATTGTTCAGCAGACTGGGATACATGGCCGACACCCCCTTGACGAGGCTGCCGATCACTTCGTCCTCCTGCTCGCGCGCGACCAGCATGTAGTCAGGCGCCAGGCAGATCTGCCCGGCGTTCATCATCTTGCCCATGCCGACCCGCTCGCCCACACGGGCCTTGTCGGCGCTGCGCCCCACGAATGTAGGCGACTTGCCGCCCAGTTCGAGCGTGACCGGCACCAGGTTGTCGGCGGCCGCGCGCATCACGTGCCTGCCCACGCCGGTCGCCCCTGTGAAAATGATGTGATCAAGCGGCAGGCTGGAAAAGGCCGCCCCGACTTCGGCGCCGCCGGTGAACACCGCCATTTCCTCTTCGGCGAAGTACTTGGGCACGATCTCGGCGAATAGGTCCGAGACACGTTCGGTGAATTCCGATGGCTTGATCATCACGCGATTGCCCGCCGCAAGGATGCCGGCCATCGGCACCATGACCATGCCGACCGGGAAGTTCCACGGCGCCATCACGCCGACGACGCCCTTGGGTTGCCACATCACCTCGGCCTTGGCGCCAAGCAGTCCCAAGGGGAACATCGCCTTCCGCCGTTCGTTGCGGCTCCACGCCTCGAAGTGCTTGCGCGCGTGCTTGAGCGCACCGACCGAAGGCATGATGTCGGTCATCAGGGTCTGCTCGATGCTGCGATGGCTGAAATCGGCCGAGACGGCTTTGGCGAAATCATCCTTGTGATCGACCAACAGGGCAATCGCGCGATCGATGCGATCCCGGCGAACCGACAGCGGCTCTGGCATGGCAGCCGCAAAGGCCATGCGCTGGGTCTTGAGTACGGCTTCCATCCGGGCGGTTTCGGTCACGGAATCGTCATCCTCGATTTAAGTTGCAATTCGGGACTAATATTACCCATCGCGCCAGCAAACGCAAGGCCGACGTCTCAATCAAGCATAACCCGGCCCGGATCGCCAGAATTGATCCCGCGTTGCGCACGTTGACGCACCCTCTCCTGAAAAGTCAAATTCCCCGTCATGCATACGACCATCATACGATTGCCATTGCCGCAGTGCAGCATTAGAGCCGCGGTGACACCTGCGTCAGACCCGAGAGAGGACTTCCCATGGCCCAGCTTTCCGCCAATGATCCGATCGTCATCCTGTCCTATGCCCGCACGCCGATGGGCGCCATGCAGGGCGCCCTGTCCGATGTCGCCGCGACTGACCTCGGAGCCACCGCGATCAAGGCCGCGGTCGAGCGTGCCGGAGTCAACGGCGCCGACATTGATCGTGTTTACATGGGCTGCGTCCTTCCCGCCGGGCTTGGCCAGGCTCCTGCCCGTCAGGCGACGATCAAGGCCGGGCTGCCCAAGTCGGTTCAGGCCACCACGGTCAACAAGGTCTGCGGCTCGGGCATGCAGACTCTCATCATGGGCGCCGAGGCCCTCGCCGCGGGATCGATCGATCTTGTGGTCGCCGGCGGCATGGAGAGCATGACCAACGCCCCCTACATCCTCAAGAAGCATCGCTCCGGCGCGCGGATCGGCCACGATACCGCCTACGATCACATGTTCCTCGATGGACTTGAGGACGCCTACGAGGCGGGCCGCGCCATGGGCACGTTCGCGCAGGACACGGCCAATGCCTACCAGTTGACCCGCGAAGTCCAGGACGAATTCGCGATCGAATCGCTGCGTCGCGCCAATGCAGCGATCGCCGAGGGCGCCTTCGCTGATGAAATCGCCCCCGTCACCGTAGTCAGCCGCTCGGGCGAAACCGTGGTCGCAACGGACGAGGGCCCTGGCAAGGGTCGTCCGGACAAGATCCCTTCGCTGAGGCCCGCCTTCGCCAAGGACGGCACGATTACCGCCGCAACCTCCAGCTCGATCTCGGACGGCGCCGCCGCCCTGGTGCTGACCCGCGCAAGCGAAGCCAAGGCCAAGGGACTCACCCCGGTCGCCAAGGTCGTCGCGGTTGCCGCCCACGCGCAGGAGCCCAAGGATTTCACCACGGCTCCCGTCGGCGCGATCAACAAGGTGCTGGACCGCGCAGGCTGGTCGCTGGCCGACGTCGATCTGTTCGAAGTCAACGAAGCCTTTGCCTGCGTCGCCATGTTCGCGATGCACGACCTTGGCATTCCGCATGACAAGGTCAACGTCCACGGAGGTGCGACTGCGCTCGGCCATCCGATCGGCGCATCGGGCGCGCGGATCATCACCACGCTGATCGCGGCGCTGAAGCGTCACGGCAAGACCAAGGGCATCGCCAGCCTGTGCATCGGCGGTGGCGAAGCCACGGCGGTAGCGCTCGAACTCGTCTGACCGCCCATACGTCGAGACAATTTGCGACACGAAAGGCGGCTTCGGCCGCCTTTCAATTTATCGGCGGTTCAGTTCCAGAGGTCCAGATTTTGGCAAGCCAGCCGATCGACGGTCGGCATCAACGAAGGACACCCTGACAATGAACCGCACCATCCTTGCTGCGATTGTCGCCGCGATCGCCCTGCCCAGCATGGCCCAGGCCCACACCACGCGCGCCGATTTGCGGCACGATAACCGCGTCGTTCATCGCGAGCAGCGCGAACTGGCCAGAGCCCGGCACCATCACGACCATCGCCTGGCCCACATGGAGCGCCGCGAACTGAAGGCCGCGCGTCATGATCGGCGCGACGACGTGCACGATTTCCGCCGCACCCATTGACCACTGATCATCACGGGAAAATCGGCGACGGGCGGACCTCAGGGTTCGCCCGCCCCCCAGAGCTGTGTTTGCACGATGTAGCCTGCGCGTTCGCCGATGGTGACCGCGCACCAGCCCTTGTCGCAATCCCCCAAGACCGCGACCACGCCCGGCTCCACATGCCACAGCAGCCTTGCATCGGCGGCCTTGCCGTCGCGCATTTCGGCAAGATCCCGCGTCTTTACAAAGGCGGTGCGCTGCCGGGTCAGGAACCGGGCCAGCATCCAGCCACGCGCGCCATCGGGATCCTCAACCAGACGCCAGCCTTCCATCGTCCGCAAAACCCTGACGGGTAGCTGGGGGCGATGATAGACCCAATCGATCCGGTAGTCTTCGCCTGGACCGGCACGCATGTTGACTTCGCCCGCCCGGATCGAGGCCCAATAGGGCGTCCTGGGGTCCTCGGCCCGCGCCGGAGCGGCCAAGCCAAGGGGGGCAAGAACGAGGAGGAGGAAACGCGCGATCTTCATGATGAGTGATTCTCCGATAGACCCAGCCTGCCCGCCGCTTCAAGTCGCTTGACCGCCGCCCCGCCCACCGCCTAGCGAATAGGCATGACCGTGGTTACCGATACCCCCTCTGGACGCCGCATCGCCGGCCGTCCGCGCGTCCACGTCACGCGACGTCTCCTCCCGTCTGTTGAGGAACGGATGGCCGAACTGTTCGACGTGACGCTGAACGATGAAGATCGCCCGCTCAGCCGCGACGAACTGATCGCCGCCATGGCCGAAAGCGACGTTCTGGTGCCGACCGTCACCGATCGAATTGATGGGGACATGATGGCCGCCGCCGGCACGCGGCTTGGCCTGATCGCCAATTTCGGAGCGGGGATCGAACACATCGATCTCCACACCGCGCGCGAACGCAAGATTATCGTCACCAATACGCCCGGCGTGTTCACCGACGATACTGCCGACCTGACGATGATGCTGATCCTCTCCGTCCCGCGTCGCGTCGGCGAAGGCAGCCGCCTTATCCGTGACGGCAAATGGAGCGGCTGGGCTCCTTCGACCATGCTCGGCCATTGCCTCGGCGGCAAGCGGCTGGGGATCGTGGGGATGGGTCGGATAGGCCAGGCCGTCGCGCATCGCGCGCGCGCCTTCGGGCTGGAAGTGGTCTATCACAATCGCCACCGCCTGCCCCCCAGCATCGAGAACATGTTCGGCGCGCGATACGAGCCAGACCTTGAAGTGCTGATTGCCGAATCGGACATCATCTCGCTTCACTGTCCGGCGGGAGCGGGAACGCATCATCTGCTGAACGCATCGCGGATCGCCTCGATGAAGCCCCACGCCTATGTCATCAACACGGCGCGCGGCGACCTGATCGACGAGGAGGCGCTGATCGCCGCGCTGCACGAAGGCCGCATCGGCGGCGCAGGTTTGGACGTGTTCGCGCGTGAACCCGTGGTCGACCCGCGGCTGATCGCCATGCCCAACGTCATCACCCTGCCCCACCTTGGCAGCGCCACCCTTGAGGGACGCAGCCATGCCGGAGAAAAGGTGATCGCCAACATCCGCTTCTGGGTCGATGGACATCGCCCGCCGGACCAGGTGCTCGAAGGCTGGGCGTAACTCGACCGCCACGCAATTTCCGATCGTGCAACAGCTTGCCCAAGCTGCAATCGTTGCTCTATGGCGGCGCCCGAGGAATCGCGCCGACTGCCGCCGCGCCGGGGGAGTATTGATACCATGCGCAAAGTCGCAGCCGTCTGCGCGGCCGCCACGCTAACGCTGATGCCCGCAATTGCCTGGGCACAGGACGCCGCCGATGACGTTGCCGATACGGGCGACACTGCGTGGATCCTGATTTCGGCGGCTCTGGTACTGCTGATGACCATGCCGGGGCTGACCTTGTTCTACGGTGGGCTTGTCAGGGCCAAGAACTTTCTGTCCGTGCTCGTCCAGGTTGGTGCGATCGCCGCGATTGCCTCGCTGCTGTGGGTGGTCTGCGGCTATACCATCGCCTTTGGACCGGTCGGCAATGGCTGGATCGGTGGTCTTTCCAATGTGATGCTCAACAACCTGGGCAATGTCCGCGTCAACTACACCGTCCCGGAAAGCGCGTTCGCGCTGTTCCAGATGACCTTCGCGGCGATCACGCCGGCGCTGATGGTCGGGGCCTGGGTCGATCGCGCGCGGTTTGGCTGGACGGTAGGCTTCTGCGCGCTCTGGAGTTTGCTGGTCTATGCCCCCGTAGCCCATTGGGTATGGGGTGGCGGCTGGCTTTCGGCAGCGATGGGTACGCTCGATTTTGCTGGCGGCATCGTGGTTCACACCACTGCTGGCGTTTCCGCGCTGGTCGTCGCGCTGCTTCTCGGCAAGCGGCAGGGCTTTCCGCGCACGCTGATGCTGCCGCACGCGCCGTCGCTGACCATGGCTGGCGCGGCGCTGCTGTGGGTTGGCTGGTTTGGCTTCAACGGCGGCTCGGCACTCGCCGCCAATGACGATGCGGCAAGCGCGATCATCAATACCCACGTCGCCGCTTGCATGGCCGCGATGGTCTGGCTGGTGATCGAACGCTTTACCGTGGGCAAACCTACCAGCGTCGGGTTCGCCACGGGCGCAGTCGCCGGATTGGCAACGGTTACCCCGGCTGCGGGGTTCATTTCACCGGGGGCGGCGATCGTGCTCGGCACGCTGGCCGCCGCGATCTGCTATCCGATGATCCAGATCATCAAGCAGCGGCTCAAGATCGACGATTCGCTTGACGTGTTTACCGTGCATGGCGTGGGCGGCATCACCGGTTCGCTGTTGGTCAGCGTATTCCTGTCGTCGGCGCTGGGCGGCACCGGTTATGCCGAAGGCAAGACCATGGCGAGCCAGTTTGCCGCGCAGGCGGTGGGCGTTGGCGCGGTTGCGATCTGGTCGGCGGTAGCAAGCGCGGTGATCGCCGTATTGATCTCGTTCCTGTTCCCGATGCGGGTCAGCGAGGACGACGAACGCGAAGGGCTGGACCTGGCGAGCCATGGCGAACGAGCCTGGGAATTCGATTGAGCCAAGCCCGGTGGATCACTTCCGCCGGGTCGGTTTCTGGAGCCTGCTTGGCCAGGTAGTTCGGCGCAGTCTGGACTTTCGCTGCCGCGCGACCAGGGCGGAACTTGCCGTTGGAGTGATCGCAGCGCTGGTATTCGTGCCGCTTGCGGGAATGCTCGCTTCGCTGGCACCCTTTCCCGACACTGTTTGGTCCACACCGTTGATCGAGGCGGTTTCCGTCGTGCCCCTGCCGGCGCTGCTGGTCCGCCGGCTCCACGATCATGACCGCCGCGGTTGGTGGATGCTGCCCGCCGTATTTGCATTCGCGCTTGCGATGAGCCGGTCAGCAGTGGCGGCAAGCCAGGGGATCGAGGCGCGCATCGCGCTCGATCGGGTGATCTGGCCGCTCGACTGGCTGGCAATCGTCGGCAACATCGCGATGGTCGCGTTGCTGGTCCTGCCGGGGACGCCCGGTGAAAACCGCTTTGGCCCCAACCCTCGAACCGGGGCTTAGTCCCCCGTCAGAATCCGATCGACAAGCTGCTTCACCGTTGGCGTGAAGTTGTTCGAGTAGAACGGATCCTGCTTGAAGCGATAGGCGGCGTGGCCCGCGAACATCAGGTTCTTCTCGAGGTCGCCGCCGTGAGCGATGTCTTGCAAGGTCTTCTGAATGCAGAAGCTGCGCGGATCGGCAAGATAGCCGGTGGTGTAGTCGTCGTGGTCCTTCCACGAGGAGAACCCGCAGTGCGACAGGCAGCCCATGCAGTCCTTCTGGTCCTGCTGGATTTCCTTGCGCTCGGCCGGGTTTACGAAAACGATTGTGTCGTCGGGCGTGCGCAGGCCATCGACATAGCCCTCCGCCGCCCAGCCGCGCGCGCGTTCCAGATCATGCGGTGTGACCCAGAAGTTCTTGCCCTTGACCCCGACGTCGAGCCGGACGGTATGATCACCGGCCTCAACCTTCGAATAGGGAATCTGCCGGTGTGAGCGATCTTCCAGGCTGCGCAGGAACGGGTTGCGGACCGCCGAACTGTAGAACCCGGTCGGCGAGAAACGGTGGAGCAGCACGTCGCCCGGTTCGAGCAAGCGCAAGTGGTCCTTCCAGCCCTGCGGAATCGGGCTTTCCTGGGTGAGCAACGGCCGTGTGCCGAACTGAAAGGCGATCGAGCCCAGTTCCGGGTTGTCGATCCAGTGATCCCATTCGCGCAGGAACCACACCCCGCCGGCCATGATAATCGGCACTTCATCCGAAATGCCTTCAGCGCGCATCGTTTCGCGCAGTGCCTTGACGCGGGGATAGGGATCCTCCGGCTTGAGGGGATCCTCGGCATTCGACAGGCCATTGTGCCCGCCCGCCAGCCACGGGTCTTCATAGACCACTGCCGCCATCAGGTGCGCGACCTTGTTGTAGGCGCGCTTCCACAATGCCCTGAAGGCACGTGCCGAGCTGATGATCGGCAGGTAGTTCACGTCAAACCGCGCCGCGATTTCCGACAGGCGGTATGGCATTCCCGCCCCGCAGGTGACGCCGGTGACAAGGCCGCGGGTACGCTCCAGCACGCCTTCGAGTACCTGCTGCGCGCCGCCCATTTCCCACAGCACGTTGATATTGATCGCCCCCTTGCCGTTGGCGATGTCATAGGCGCGCTTTACCTGTTCGACGGCACCGTCGATAGCGTAGCGGATCAGTTGTTCGTGCCGTTCGCGACGGGTCAGCGCGTCATAAACCTGGGGGATGATCTTGCCTTCGGCGTCATAACTGTCAGCATTGACCGCGCTGACCGTGCCGATTCCGCCGGCAGCCGCCCACGCACCCGAACTCGAATGATTCGAAACGGCCACGCCCTTGCCGCCTTCGATCAATGGCCAGACTTCACGTCCACCATAAAGAATCGGCTTC
>JAGWUU010000099.1 GCA_028868335.1 Sphingomonadales bacterium
CTGATGTGCCAGTTTGACGAGGCGCGCGACTATGTCATCACCGGCACGCGCGGCACTATCCCCTATTTCGTGATGGCGCTGTGCACCTGCCCCGCTCCGCAGGTGCCCGGTGCGCAGGACTGGGCACCGCAGGGTCTGGCCGGGCTGGCGGGGTTCGATCCCTCGAATCTCAAGACCACGGGCTTTCTCCATTCGGGCCAGATGACGGTCGATGCGGGCGGCAGGTTCGAGGTGGTGCTTTCGCAGCGCGACCCCGGCGACGGCCGCAACTGGCTGCGTCTTACGCCAGAAACCAATTGCATCCTGATCCGCCTGGTGTGGAATGACCGCGCACAAGAAGTCGCTCCGGCCATGACCATCGCCCGCGCCGACCATGCCGCGCCCGAACCGGCAAGCCCGACGCTCATCGCCGACGGCCTTGCGTGGACCGCCCAGGCAGTGCTGGGCTATGCTGAACTGGTTCGCAACTGGTGGCAGGGATCCCAGGGCAATTTTTCGGCCAGGCTCAACCGGCTCGACTACAGCCGCGCGCAGTATCTTTCCAATGGCGGCGTACCCGATCGCCACGTCGCATTCGGCGGATGGGAAAAGATGGCGGACGAGGCGCTGGTGCTCGAATTCACTCCGCCGCCCTGCGAATACTGGAATTTCCAGTTGTGCAACGTCTGGCAGGAAAACCTCGATACCTTCGAGGATGGCAATGGCTGGATCAACAACCACCGCCATGTGACCGAGGCCGACGGCAGGGTTCGGGTGGTAATCGCCGAGCGCGATCCGGGCCTGGGAGGAAACTGGATAGACAGTTATGGGCATGAGCGCGGCATCTGGGGTCTGCGTTTCGTCCAGACCGAGACGACCGCTCCCGTCAGGCTGTGGCGTGTCCCGCTCGAAGCGCTGGAGCGCGGCGGCCTCGGCGCGCTCGATCAGGCGGCGGCGGTGGCCACTGGCCAGTTCGTGGATTGAGCGTGGTGCCGACGTCCCTTGCCCCAACGGATCTGGTGTTCTGCTCGACGCCGGTGGCGAATACCCCGCTGCTCGACCGGCTTGAACCGGTCGCGGCTGCCGGCTTTCGCGGCATCGCCGTGCAGCCCGGCGATATCTGGCAACTGGAGGAACAGGGAATGCCTGCCGCAGAGATCGCGGCGCGCATCACTGATGCCGGACTGGTCGTGACCGAGATCGATTGCGCCGCCTGCTGGTTCGACCGCCAGATGCGGGTGGAACAGATCGGCGGGATGACCGCGTTCCTGCGCCAACTTCGCACCGAGCGGGTGGTGGAAACCGCCGCGCGGATCGGCGCGCAGTCGGTAACCGCCATCGACCTGTCGGAAAGCGAGGCCCCGGTCACCGAAGCGGCGGAAGGCTTCGCCGCGCTGTGCGATCTTGCCGCCCGGCATGGCCTCAAGGCCCAGATCGAATGGCTGCCGGTGGGCGGCATCCGCTCGCTGCGGCACGCCTGGGATATTGTCCGCGGCGCGGGACGCGCCAATGGCGGGCTCACCGTTGATGCCTGGCACTTCTTCCGCAGCGGATCGAGGCTCGACGAACTGGCAGAAATCCCCGGCGACCGTATCCATTCGGTGCAGTTATGCGACGCCCCCGCGGCGGCGCAGGTCGATCTGTGGGCAGAACTGATGAGCGCAAGGCTGCTCCCCGGCGAAGGTGATCTTGACCTGACGGGGCTGATCCGCACGCTCGACCGCATCGGTGCTACGGCACCCATGGCGATCGAGGTGTTCCATCCCCGTCAGGAAACCCAGACCCTCGATGCGATCGCGCGCGATTGGGCCGGGTCCGCGCACAATGTTATGGCAAAGGCACGAGACACCGCATGAGCAATGACCCCATAGGCGCAGTTGTCGTCGGCACTGGATTTGGCCTGTTCACCCACGTTCGCGCGCTGCGCGAGGCTGGATTTGAGGTGCGGGCGATCGTCGGGCGCGATCTTGAAAAAACGCGCCGACGTTCGGCGCCGCTGGGCATTCCGCTGGCTGCGAATGACCTTGAACGAGTGTTGGCGGACGACCCCGCCATCCGCCTCGTCACCGTCGCCACCCCGCCTCACGCCCATTATACACCCGTGATGCAGGCGATAGCCGCCGGACGCGCGGTGGTCTGTGAAAAGCCCTTCGCGAGGGATCTGGTCCAAGCACGCGTGATGTTGGAAGCGGCTGAAAAGGCCGGGATCGTTCACACTCTGGGAGCGGAGTTCCGTTTCGACAGCGCCCAGGCGCTATTGACCCGCCTTGTCCGCGGCGGGGCCATCGGTGACCCGCTGATGTTCCACCGCATCTACCAGCAGCCGGGTGGCAATCCCGACGCCGAGCTGGCGGACTGGTGGATGGACGCAAACCAGGGCGGCGGCTTCCTTGGCGCGTTCGGCACCCACATGATCGATCAGGCGCGCACCACGATAGGCGAGATCGAGGCGGTCAGTTGCATCCTGCGCAAGTTGACCACCGGCCGTCCGCTGATGACCTCGGACGACTACTATAACCTGCAATTCCGCACCGCGTCAGGCTGTATGGGCGTGCTGGAGGCGGCAGAGTGCTTTCCCGGGCCCTTCGTGATGTCAACCAAGGTCGCCGGAACGAAGGGCGGCGCATGGATTCAGTCCGGCGCGGCCTTTGGCGATCCCGAACAGGTCTGGTTGCAGGATAGCGCGGGCGTCCGCCAGGTCGCTATGCCGCCCGAACTGGCCAATCCGCCAGCCACCCCGTTCCCGATCACCGAACTGGTGCAGACCGAGATGGACCGTTGGCACACCCAGGGCTTTGACGTTGCACCCTATGCCAAGCTGTTCAAACAGGTGCGGGCGCGGATACTGGGGCAGGAACCGCCGCTGCCCGATGCGGCGGGGGATTTCCACGACGCCTGCGCCAACCAGGCCATTCTCGACGCCGCCCGCCAGTCGGCTGCGACGCGGCAATGGGTGACAGTGGAAAAGGTTTGAAACGATGGGTCCGATACACGACTTTTCCGGCGCGCATGTTCTGGTTACCGGCGGCACCAGCGGCATCGGGGCGGCCTGCGCTGCGCTGTTTCGCGGTGCCGGTGCGGAGGTGACCATCACCGGCACGCGCGGCAGCGCCACCGAATACGACGATGATCTTTCGGGCTATCGCTACCTGCCCCTGAACGTCGAGGACAAGGTGCAGATCGACGCGGTGGCGGCGGCGTTGCCCCGGCTGGACGTGCTGGTCAACAACGCTGGCTTCGCGCTGCCCTCGATCGGGCTGGACGAATGGGAGCCCGACGTTTTCGATCGCGCGGTGAACATGCTTCTCAATGCCGCGTTCCGCATGGCCCGCCGCACGGCCGACCTGCTGGAGCAAAGCGTGGTCCCCGGCGGCGGATCGGTGATCGGCGTCGCGTCGATGTCGAGCTATTTCGGTATCCCCGTAGTCCCCGGCTATGGCGCGGCCAAGACCGGGCTGGTCGGGCTGACCCGGACCATGGCCGCGCATTGGGGGCCGCGCGGCATTCGCGCCAACGCGGTGGCGGCGGGGTTGACCCGCAGTCGGATGACCGCTGGCACCTTCGAACAGGAAGCCTGGACCGCCCCCACCCTTGCACGCACGCCGTTGGGGCGCCTGGGCGAACCAAGCGACATCGCCGAGGCGATCGTGTTCCTGGCGAGCCCTGCGGCGCGATGGATCACCGGCCAGACGCTGGCGGTCGATGGCGGATACACTATCGCCGGGTGATTTCCGTCACCCCGCGCCGGGATAGTCGATATAGCCGCGCGCGTCGTCGCCATGCCCGGTATAGAAGGTGTTGCGATCCCCCTTGGCCAATGACGCACCGCTGCGGAAGCGTTCGACCAGATCGGGATTGGCGATGTAGGCATAGCCGAAAGAAACCGCGTCCGCCCTGCCCTCGGCCAGCAGCGCCTGCGCCTTTTCCAGCGAGAGCCCACAATTCTCGATCACCGGGCCAGACCAGTTGGCACGGACCAACTCCAGCGCATCGAACCCCGCATTGGGAATGTGGACAAGATGGCAATAGGCAAGGCCCAGCCCATCGACCGCGCGCAGCAGCGTTGCATAGGTTTCGGCGGGGTCGGCATCGGCCATGCCGTTGAAGGTCACTCCCGGACAGATGCGAAAACCGACCCGTCCCGGCCCCACAGCATCGGCCAGCGCCGTCAGCGTTTCCACCACGAAGCGCACGCGATTGGCGGCCGATCCGCCGTAGGCGTCATCGCGCCGATTGGAGTTGGACGAGAGGAACTGCATCGGCAGGTAGCCGCTGGCGCAGTGCAGTTCCACGCCATCGATCTCTGCCACGCGAGCATTGCGCGCGGCGGTAACGTAGTCGGCGATCACCCCGGGGATTTCGCCGGTTTCGAGTGCACGCGGCATCTCGGTCGGCACCGGCACGCCGTCGGGACCGGGGATCGGATCGGGGCAGGCAATCGCCGAGGGCGCGACCGTTTCGGCATCGGCGTCCTTGTTGGCGCGCACCGCGGCGCGGCCGACGTGCATCAGTTGCAACACGATCCGCCCGCCGCGCCCATGCACCGCATCGGCAACCTTGCGCCACCCGGCAACCTGCGCCGGTAAGTGGATTCCTGGCGTGCGCCAATATCCCTTGCCCGCCGGGTTGGGCTGCGTGCCCTCGGTGACGATCAGCCCTGCCGTGGCGCGCTGCCGATAGTATTCGACCATCAGGTCGGTCGGTTCGTCGAGCGGTCCGGCACGGTCACGCGTCATCGGCGCCATGACTACCCGGTTGGCAAGATCCAGGTCGCCCAGCCGCACCGGCGAAAAGATCTCTGCCATCGGGTTCGATTTCCTTCAGCGTGCAAACAGCGTCAAACGCGAGTGGACCGGATCATCCGCGCCAGCACGACCGGTGGCCACGCCCTCGCTGCCAAAATCGTTTCCCGCCGCCACTGGCAGGTCTTCGGTGAAATCGAGGATGAACGAGCGCCGCGAGAAACGCCATATCCCGTCGCGACGTTCATAGCGGTCGGCATAGCGCCCCCAGGCGACGAACTGGCGTGCGCCATCGGCGGTCAGATGCCAGGCGCGCGCGACGATCTCGCCCTCGGCATGATCGCCCGTTATGGCGAACAGCATCGAATGAGCTGTGTGCATCGTCGCCCGCCAACCCGCTATCATCCCTGGCAACCAGTCGACATAGCCAGCCGCCGACCCGCAATAATAGGGCGTGTGATCGTCGAACCCATCGTCGTGATAGAGCGTTCGGAGCAGATCATAGTCGCGCCGGTCGATCGCATGACCATAGGCGCTGACCAGATGGCGCAGGGCCTCGCGCGCGGTGGCTTCCGCCGCGTCGATGGCATGGGGTGCGAGCGGCCGGGCGGTCGCCACTGCCCCCGCCCCCATGGCTTCAGACACCGAAGCCGCCAGCAACCGAAATCGTCTGCCCGGTCACATAGTTCGCCCGCTGCGACGCGAAATAGACTGCCGCTTGGCCGATGTCGCGCGGCGTGCCCCAGCGCTTGAGCGGCAGCATGGCCTTGACCGCCGCCTCCCATTCGGGGGTGAATGTGCCGGCATCCTTGCCGACCTGGAACTGCCCGGCGTCGATCACTCCGACCAGGATCGAATTGGCGCGGATCTCATGCCGCCCCTCTTCCTTGGCTATACCCTTGATGAGCGCTTCGTTGCAGGCCTTTGGCCCAACCGAAAGCCCGTCCAATGCAGGCCACCAGTCATGCCCCGCCGAGCCGAGATGAACGAAACTGCCGCCGCCCGCCTCGCGCATGTGCGGCAGCGCGGTGTGCACCGCGTTGTTGAAGCCGAACGCCTCGATCTCCATCGAATTGCGGAACATCTCTTCGCTCCAGTCGGCGATCGGCACCTGCGGCACGACCGGGCCGGCGCCCCAGACCACCGTATGGACGCGACCATGGCTGGTGACTGCTGCGGCAAAGGCCGCCTGGACCTCCGCTCGGCTGCGCACGTCGGCCCGGTGGATCGTGGCTTTGCGCCCCATCGCCCGAATTTCTGCGGCCACTGCCTCGGCAACGTCCTGCTTGGAACGATAGACTACCGCCACGTCGCTTCCAGCGCCCGCGAATTCCAGCGCCACGCCGCGGCCGATGCCGCCGCTGCCGCCGAACACGATCGTCGCCCCACCCGGAAAATCGCCATCCATCCGCTGTCTCCCTTGTCCTGTCCTAGCGCTGTGAGGAAATGTTGCCACCGTCGACCACCAGTTCCGCCGCAGTGATGTAGCTTGCCTCGTCCGAGAGCAGGAACCGGATCGCGCGGCCGATCTCCTCGGCTTCGCCCAGTCGCTCAAGCAGGATGCGCTTTTCGAAATAGCCTTGCGGCAACGCCTCGACGGATGGGCGCAGCATCGGCGTCATGATCTGCCCAGGCGAAATCGAATTGATGCGGATGCCGTCGCGGCCAAGCCGGTCGGCCAGCGAACGCACCAGCGAAAGCACCCCGCCCTTGCCCGCCGAATAGATCGGGTTGACCGCATTGCCGAGCGTGGCGTTGATTGATGCCGTCGCCACGATCGCCGATCCGCGCTGCGCCTGCAAGGAAGGCAGGAACGCCTTGATCAGGAACGGCAGCGCCCGCAGGTGAACTGCGATCCCGCTGTCCCAGCTTTCCTCGGTCATGCCGTCAAGGCTGTCGGTATCCACGATCCCTGCGCAATGGACGAGGCCACCGACCGTCGGCAGTTTCTCCAGCGTAGCCTGCGCCCCTGCCTCGATTGCCGCCAGATCGCGCACGTCGACAGCAAGGCCGATGGCGGGGGTATTGAACTCCGCGATGATCCGCACGGCCGCGTCGTCGGCCCGGTCCTTGTCGAGATCCCACAAGGCGACGGGCCGCCCGACCGCTGCAAGCGCGCGGGCCGCGGCGAACCCAAGCCCGGATGCGCCGCCGGTGATGACCACCGCGGTTGGTGGCGAAGCCAGGCCTGGCGTAACGTCGGATGCCATGTCTTACTCTCCCAAGGCGGCTCTGGATCGCATCGGCGGTAACGGACCAGTCGCGACGATTCTTGGGAAATAGTCACAACAGAGTCAACTGTTTTACGCATTGATTGGATAAATGCGAACAATATGCCACATTCGCGCACCGCATGGCCGAAACTCGATCGCATCGGACGTCCGATGCTTCACGCCCATGCATATTGCGAAGCATCCGGCTTCGCCATGGCTTCGGCAAAGGCATCGTAGCTCCATGGCCAGGTCAGCGGCACGCCATCCTTGTCGAGATACCAGCTTGAACAGCCCGAACCGAAGATCGTTCCGCGAGCCGCTTCAATTCGGCGGCGGTCATAGTCGGCATGAGCCGCGCGCGTGGGCTGCACGGTTCGCGCCCGGCCCTCGAGAATCGGCTCCATCAGTTGCACGATATAGTCCCACTGACGTTCGGCTATGTCGATCAGCGAGAAATTGCCGACCGGGCCGGTCGGCCCGTTGAGCATGAAGAAATTGGGAAATCCCGGCAGCGTCACCGCGTAGTGCGCGGTGGGGCGATCCTTCCAGAAGGTGTCGAGATCGGCACCGTTCTCGCCCCTAACCGTGGTGGGGCGGATGAAGCGATCGGCATGAAAGCCGGTTGCCAGTACGATCACGTCGAGCGGGTAAAAGGTGCCGTCGGCCATGCGGATGCCGTCGCGCTCGATCCGTTCGATCCGGCCGGTTTGGATCGTGACGGCGGGCTTTTGCGCCGCGTCGTAATAGTTCCAGGAATAGATCAGGCGCTTGCACGCCGCGCGGTAGTCTGGTCGCAGCTTTTCGCGCAAGGCGGGATCACGCACCGTTTCCTCGAGATTCCGGCGGCAATAGTCCTCGATCTCGCGCATTTCCGCGCTGTCGGGATCGATGATCGCAGAGTTGAAGCGGCGAATGCCGCCCCAGTATTCGTCACCGAAGCGGATAGCGTCGATCTTGTCTGAATCGGCGCGGAAGGCGCTGCGGTCGGCATCGCTGTAGGCGAATTGCTGGACCGGCATGATCCATTGCGGCGAACGCTGGTAATGGACAAGGTGCGCGGCGCGGTCCGCCAGCGCAGTGACGATCTGCACTCCGGTTGACCCGTTGCCGATCACACCGATCCGCTTGCCGTCAAGCGCCACGCTGTCATCCCAGCGCGCCGAGTGGAACATTGCCCCGGCGAAGTCGGCCTTGCCGGGTATGTCCGGTTCGTTGACGTGGTGCAGTACCCCCGATGCGGCGATCACAATATCCGCGTGGTCGTGCGTGCCATCGGCCAGCGTCACCTGCCAGCGCGCGCCATCCCATTCGCAGGCGCTGACCTCGCTGTTCAGGCGGATGAAGTCGCGTACGCCGAAGTCATCGACCACTTTTTCGAAATAGGCTCTGATTTCCGGCCCCGGGGCATAGAACGCGCTCCAGTCCGGGTGCGGCGCGAAGCTGTAGGTATAGCAGTGCGCCGGCACGTCGCAGGTCAGCCCCGGATAGCGGTTTTCGCGCCAGGTGCCGCCGATCGAATTGCCCTTTTCATAGACGGTGAAGTCGGTCTGACCGGACTGCTTGAGGCGGATCGCGGCAAGGATGCCGGACATGCCGGCGCCGACGATGATGAAGCGGAGCTTGGTGCTCATAGCGATTCGATCCTCGATTTCAGCGTGTTGAGAAACGCGATCACCGGCCCACCATCAAGCGCGCGATGATCGAAAGTTACCGCCAGACGGATCACCTGTCGTATCGCCATGGCCCAGCCTTCGCCATCCCTCACCGCCACGGGCACGCGAACGATGCCAGGCAGTCCGAGCAGCGCCACCTGGGGCGGATTGAGCAAGGCCTCCGCGCGCAACACCGGCCCCACCGAACCGGGGTTGGAAATGGTGAAGCTGCCGCCGTTCATCTCATCTGGGCGCAACTGCCCGGTGCGCGTCCTGGCGGCCAACTCGGCGATCGCTTCGGTCAGACCCAGCGCGCTCAGCCGCTCGGCATTGCGGATCACCGGCACGACCAGTCCCTCTGGCGTGTCGACCGCGATCCCGAGGTGGACGCCACGAAACTGCACCATGGCATCGTCGCGCCAGTGGGCGTTGAGGCGCGGATGCTCGATCAGCGCAGCGGTGGCTGCATGGGCGATCTGTGCCAGAACCGAGGTGCCGCGCCCCTGCGCCGATTTGCGCAGGGCCATCAACGCGGTGAGGTCCACTTCCATGTCGGCGGTCAACGACGGTATGTTGCCGGCCTGGACCATGCGTTGTGCGATGGTGCGGCGACGCAGGCTGTGCGGCACCAGTTCTCCATCGGCGGGCACTGGGCTAGTCGATGGCACGGCAGGGGCCGCGATCGGGATTGCCGAGCCAGCGGCTTCGTGCGCTGCCAGCACATCCCTGCCGCTGATCTTGCCGCCGACACCGGTTCCGGTGACGCCAGCAAGGTCGACGCCATGCTGCGCCGCCAGCCGACGCGCCAGCGGCGATACACGCCGCCCGCCCGCCGCAGCACGCGGTAGGGGGCGAGAATCCGCGGTCGCCGCGACGGCCAGCGCCACCGACGCCGGGGAGGCAAGAGGCACAGGCTCGGTCAATGCGACGGCCGGCCCGCCTTCAAGTGCTCGCGCAATGGCGCCCGCGCTGGTCCCTGGTGCGGCCCACAGGCCCACCTTGTCGCCAACCTTGAACTCGTCGCCCTCACTGGCCAGTTGCCGGGCCAGCACTCCCGGCTCGTCTGCCTCAACCTCAACCGAGGTTTTGTCAGTCTCGATCTCGTAGAGCACCTGGCCGGGGCTGAAGGATTCACCCTCGGCCACCCGCCAGCCGAGCATCCGGGCATTTTCGACTGAGCCCATGCGGGGGATGCGCAAGTCGTTCAGCATCGTCGCCCCCGTCATATCGCGGCCAGCCGCCGCGCCTCGTCGGTGATCGTATCGACCGAAGGCAGCGCCGCCTGTTCGAGATCGACCTGCTGGCACAGCGGATAGTCCATCGCGCCAAGCCGCAACACCGGAGCATCGAGATCGAAGAAGGCCCGCTCCTGGATCTGCGCCGCGATTTCCGCGCCGGGCCCGGCGGTGCGGAACGCCTCATGTACAACCAGCGCGCGGTGGGTGCGTGTCACTGACGCGAGGACGCAGTCCCAGTCGAGCGGCACCAGACTGCGCAGGTCGATCACTTCGGCATCGATGCCTTCACCGGCAAGCCGTTCCGCCGCCTCAAGCGACCGCGACACCATCGAGCCGTAGGTGATGATTGTCAGATCGCTCCCCGCTCGCCGCACCGCCGCTTTGCCGATTGGCACCACAAAATCGGGATCGGTCGGCACCTCGCCACGCGTCCAGCCCAGCCCC
>JAGWUU010000367.1 GCA_028868335.1 Sphingomonadales bacterium
GTAGATGATCTGGTGCGACGTGCGATTGGTTTCCATGCTGACCGCTTCGCCCGGCACGAGGTGGTGGTGTCCGACTGGACTGCGGATCCGAAACAGCGTCACGATTTTTCTGTGAGCGTGCCGCGCAGCTTGATGGTCGGAGCGCTCAGCAACGTAATCGACAACGCCATCTATTGGACTCGATTCCGCAGGGAACGTGACGGTGGTGGACCGGCCGCGATCCTGGTGCTGTCGTCGTGGGATAAGGAGACCGGCGGAATGATCGCGGTCTGCGACAACGGGCCCGGGTTTCAGCTGCCACGAGACTTTCTTGGCAAGCCGTTCTCGTCGACCCGGGCCGGCGGGATGGGGCTCGGATTGTTCTACTGCAAGGCAGTGATGGAATCCATAGGAGGGAGCCTGGAAGTGGTGGATGCGGCCGAACTGAACGATGTGGTGGCCCTGCCGGCCGCATACGACGGCACGGCCGTCGTCTTCAGGTTCCAGAAGAAATGATCCCGCGCTATTCGCGAGTCGTGGCGATCGACGACAGAGAAGACCATTTGAAGGCTATCGCGTGGGGACTAAGCCAGGCCGGCTTCTGCCCGGTGCCGTTCCGCTTCGATGATGGTGACCTTCTCCCTGCACCCGAGGCGCCGATCGCTGGCATCCGGATCGTCTTTACCGACATCCACATGGCTCCCGGGAACCTGGGCAACCTCAAGATGCACTCCGGCATCATCATCCAGTGCCTCAACAGGATTGCCGCCTCCGGCCCCTATGCGTTGATCTTTTGGTCGATGTTTCCGGGGGACGTTCAGCAGATGAAGGACCTCATCGAGGCCGATGGCCCGGGCACGGGTCTAACGCTGCCGATCGCCTACGGCACTATCGACAAGAACATGGTGCTGGGCGCTGACGGCTCGGGCGGCTTCGATGCGGAGGCGTTGCGCAAGCTTATCGCCGAGGAGATGGAGAAATTCCCGACTCTGGCGACGGCCGCGCAGTGGGAGATGCGCGCGGGACAGGCGGCCGCCAAGACGACGGACGCCGTCTATTCCCTGACTCATGCGCCTGTCGCTGAGCAGCGCACCGCAGAGTGGGAGAGTCTGCTCGCGTTTCTTGCTGCTGAAGCGGTCGGCCCGGACGTTGCGCCGCGCAACATCGACTCCGCGCTGGATTCGGCATTGCTTCCGATTCTCGAGGATCAGCTCAGCTTCATTGATGGAACTTCGGCGACGCCGATTCCTAAGACTCACCCGCTGCGCATTGCGATGTCAGTGACTCCACGTCCGTTGCGCCCCGATGGAATATCCGTTGCGCGACTCAACGCGAGCTATCTCATCGACGAGGCTGGAGCGGCCTCGCCCAAGGGTGAGTTCGAACGGGGAATGGTCATCCAGCTTCCGGGGAGCTACGTCAATTCGGGCCCATTCATACGGCAGTTCGGAAAGGAGAGATCCGATCTGGTGCGGGCGGAATTCCTGCTGAAGGACAAGTCAAGGACGACTTCCGCCGAGGAGATCGGCAAATTGGTTCTTCACGTCGTCGAGCTTGGGCCCGAGTGCGATCACGTCCAGGGCAAGTTGTCCACTCACCGGTATCTTTTGGCGCTTCTCGTACCTTCCGCGCTGATTGGGCTTTGCCGGACGAAATCCGGCGGACTCAACAACGTGAGCGTGATCGATGTCGGCCTAATGGCCTTCAAGAAGGCGCCAAAGGACGAATTTCATCTGCTCATCTCGACGAGGTGCTACATGACTCTGGCGCCGGGCTCCGCGTTGGGTGGCTTGTGCAGGTTCAGGCTGCGTCGGCTGTCCATCGAGGAAGTTGTGCACCACTACACGACCCACGCGAGGCGCCCGGGCGTCATGCGGTTCTGATTCAGACGACGAGAGACGTCGTACCCATCTATCATGGCCGGGACGCCCTGAGCCTGGCGATCGCTGCTTCGACGGTTTCCTGACTGCACGATCTAATGTTTGTCGAGCTCTGACACGGCGCGCTGC
>JAGWUU010000100.1 GCA_028868335.1 Sphingomonadales bacterium
GGCGCGATCCAGCACCTTGCGGGGATGAAGGACTCCAAGACCATCATCGCCATCAACAAGGACGAGGACGCCCCGATCTTCCAGGTCGCGGATATCGGCCTGGTGGCGGACCTGTTCAACGCTGTGCCGGAACTGACCGGCAAGCTTTGAACGCACTACGGCTCTATCAACTAGCTATTTGAAAGCCCCTAACCGGAACTCCGGTTGGGGGCTTTCTGTATGAAACGCCAACGTGCTGAATTTGAACAGCTTCGGCTGCCAATTTGCTTTCGAAATCTAGGAAATTAGCTAGCATAAGGCAGTCGTCCTTTTGGAGACCGTTCTGTGCGACCCTTGAGATTAATCGTCCAGATTGCGGCTGTGTTGACGCCCTTGCCGACAGCGGCAGCGGAAAAGGCACCGATTTCCTTAGCCAAGGTCGGCAACTGGGAAATGCGTTACGATGAGGACGGCTGCAACCTGATGGGCAGCTTCGGAGTCGGACGCGAAAATGTCTTGTTGGTGATTAGCCGGACGGCTCCTAGCGATTGGTTCGAAATGAAGTTGTTCGGTGAGTCATTCCGAGAAAGCAATTTCACCAAACCGTTGACTGTCGCGTTCGGCAATAAGCCGCCGATCAAGAGAGTAGCGTTGGCCGGAAAGTCAGCCACGGCAGACCGGCTACCGGTTTTGATCGTCACGCAACTCAGACTTGACGGAGCAGATGTTGCAGAAACCAAACCGGATAGTCATCCGATTTCCCACATAACCCCACAACAGGAAAATGCTGCCACCTCGATCACGGTGTCGATTGACGGCGGGATGCGATATCGGCTCGAAACGGGTTCCTTTGGCCCGCTCATGGCAGCAATTCGCACGTGCACTGATAATCTAGTCCGCCACTGGGGATACGATCCGCAAATCGAAGCCTCGCTCGTCAACAAACCCATTCCTTCCACCTCACCAGGCACATGGCTGACATTGACCGATTATCCACGTACCGCTTTGGCGCACGGCACCAACGGTTACGTGAACTTCAGGCTGGATGTCGATGATCATGGCGCGGTAACGGGTTGCCACATCCTTTTCCGAACCAGCCCCGATGAATTTTCCGATCTGTCTTGTGCCCTACTCAGGAAGCGAGCCCGTTTCGAGCCGGCACGCGATGCCGAAAACAAACCGGTTCGGTCATTCTTCACAAACAGTGTTCGCTGGATGACAGGATACTAGGCAAGCCGCTCGTACAATACCAGCGTTGCCCCTTCCTCCGGCTCGTGCCTTCCATAGGTCGCGAAGCCCAGCTTCCGGGCCAGCGCATCGGAGGCCGCGTGGCCTTCCTCGATCATGCAGGCAATCCGCTGGTGGCCGTGGGTCTGGTCGAACCAGGCCAGCGCGGCTTCCATCGCCTCGCGCGCGAGGCCCTGGCCCCAGTGGTCCATGTGGACGATCCAGCCCGCTTCGGGGACGTTGTCCATTCCCTGTCCTTCACCGAATCCGCGGTGGCTGCGGAACACACCGCAGGTGGCGATGATCCGCTGCGTCCCCTTGATGCGCACGGCAAAGGTGCCATAGCCATAGAGCGCCCAGGACCCCGCATTGCGCAGCAGGCGGTTGAAAGCATCCATCGGCGTGGGCGTGAACGTGCCGAGAAAGTGGCGGGTCTCTTCATCTAGGGTCAGTTTGAACAGGTCCGCCAGATCGGTGGGCCGGGGCTGCCACAGTTCCAGTCGGGCGGTTTCGAGCAGCGGTTTCACAGCAGCACGTCCACCGCGTGGATCGCCACGCCTACCAGTCCGCCGACCAGTGTGCCGTTGATGCGGATGAATTGCAGGTCGCGGCCGACTGCACCCTCGATCCGGTCGGTCACTGTCTGGGCGTCCCAGCGCTTGACGGTTTCGGAAACGAGCCGGACGATCTGGTCGCCATAGCGCGTCACGATGCCGACCAGGGTGCGGCGGGCGAAGCGGTTGATGTGCACCTGCAGCCGCGCGTCGGTCTGAAGAGCGGTGCCAAGTTCGGCAAGGCTCTGCCTGAGCTGTCCCGACAGTGCGGTATCCGGATCGCGCGTGGCGCGCAGCATGGCGGCGCGGGTGCGCTCCCAGATGCCGTCTATCCACCTGCCCATCGCCGGGTTGGCGAGGATTTCAAGCTTCATCCGTTCGACCCTGGCCTGCATGTCCGGGCTATGGAGCAGATCATTGGCAAGCGTTTCCAAGCCCTCCTCCACCTTGCGGCGCAATGGGTGATCCGGATCGACCAGCGTTTCGGCGAGCAGCTTGTAGAGTCCGTCCAGGATGGCGTTGGCAAGGCGTTCGTCGAGGCCGGTCCAGCGCAGGATCGCGTTGGCCCGGGTGTGGATCATTTCACGCAGGAGATCCTCGTTATCCTCCAGCGTCAGTCCGGCCCAGCGGATCAGGCCTTCGATCAGCGGCAAGTGGCGCTTGTCAGCGATCGCTGCGGTGAGCAACTGGCCAAGCAGAGGCGCCACCTCCAGCCGTTCGAGCTGTGTGCGCAGGCCACGCTTGACCATACCGCCCAGTTGTTCCGGATCGAGCGACTGCAGCACATCACCGATCAGGCTGGCGGCACCGGTGCGCAGACGGTTTTCGCCCGAACGCCCCGGATCGACCAGGAACCGCCCCGTTGCCTCCGCCAGGTTCATGTTGTGCAGCCGCCTCGCCACGACCTGGGGGGTGAGGAAATATTCGCGCAGGAATGTCGCCATGGTGTCGGCGATCCGGTCCTTGTTTTCAGGGATGATCGCCGTGTGTGGAATCGGCAGGCCAAGCGGGTGGCGGAAAAGTGCTGTCACCGCGAACCAATCAGCCATACCGCCAACCATTCCCGCCTCTGCAAAGGCAAGGACATAGCCCCAGGCCGGATGAGCGCCGAGGAAATGGCGAGCAAGGAAATAGACCCCGGCCATGACCACAAGCAGGCTGGTGGCGAAGATTCGCATCCGCCGCGCACGGTCAACCAGCGCGGGTGGCTGCTCCATCGGCGACAAGGCTGCGATGACCTGATTCACTCGGCAGGAAAGGCTTCCGTATCGTCATGGCGCTGTGGGCTGAAGTGGCCTGGTTGATCAGGATCATAGGTCAACAACCGCTTCCTCAACCACGGCCCGACGCGCTTTTCCACGCCATCGGCCAGGCTGAACCCGGCGGGAACGATGACCAGCGTGAGCAAGGTGGACAGCACAAGCCCGCCCATCACCACGGTTCCCATCGGTGCGCGCCAGGCGCCATCGCCAGTCAGCGACAGCGCGGTCGGGATCATGCCCGCAGTCATCGCCACGGTGGTCATCACGATCGGCTGGGCGCGCTTGTGGCCGGCATCCTTGATCGCCTGCAACTTGGGCACGCCTGCCGCCATCTCCTCAATCGCAAAATCGATCAGCAGAATCGAATTCTTGGCGACGATCCCCAACAGCATCAGCAAGCCGATATAGACAGGCATCGAGATCGGCTGGCCGATCAACACCAGGGCCAGAAGTCCCCCTAGTGGCGCGAGCAGCAGCGAGGTCATGTTGACCAGCGGCGAAACAAAGCGGCGGTACAGCAGCACCAGCACGGCAAAGACCAGCATGATGCCGGCGATCACCGCGAGGATGAAATTCTGGATCATCTCACCCTGCCACTTTTCCTCACCCACCGGGGCGTTGGAAACCCCGCGCGGCAGGTTCTTCATGATCGGCAATGCCTGAATCTTCTGCATCACCGGACCTTTCACCGCACCCGGGGCAAGGTCGGCGCCAACGAAGATGCGGCGCGACTGATTGTAGCGCTGTATCTGCGTGGGGCCTGCGCCAAACTTTATGTCGGCAACCCTGCTGAGCGGCACCGATCCTCCGGTCCCGGTCGGAACGGGCAGGTTCTGGATCGTCGCAATGTCGCGCCGCGATTCCCGGGGCAGAATGACCCTGATCGGGACCTGGCGATTGCTGAGCGAGAACTTGGCCGCGTTCTGGTCGATCTCTCCCAGCGTGGCGATGCGGATCGCCTGGCTCAGCGAGGCGGTTGTGACACCCAGTTGTGCAGCCAGATCCAGCCGCGGCACGATTACCAATTCGGGGCGCTTCATGTCAGCGGCAATACGCGGAGCGACCACTCCCTCGACGCCCTGCATCTGTTCCGTCAGGGTTTGCGCGGTCTTCTGCAACAGGTCCGGATCGCTGCCGGAAAGCATGACGGAAATATCGCGGCCCGTTCCGAACCCGGCCGATTGCGAGGCGAAGGTTACGCGGGCGTCGGAAATTCTGGCGAGTACCGGGGCCAGGCGGCGTTCGAATTCGATGCTGGTCGTATCGCGCTTGGGCTTGAGCATGATATACACGCGCGCATTGCCTTCGCGGACGCGCTCCATAGCCCGAGCGACTTCGGGCTGCGCCGACACAATCTTCTCTACCTTGTCGGCAACGACCTCGGTTTGCTCGATCGTGGTTCCGGGGACCATCTCGATATTTACCCGGCTCGAATCGTCGTTGATCGTCGGCTGGAACTGCTGCGGCATGTTGACCAGCAGCGTTACCGTCAACACCAGCGCCGCTATGCCAACGCCAAATGCACGGACACGGTGATCGCCGCGGATGCGCGCGCCCAGCCGCGCCACGAAATAGGAATGCCAACGCGCCAGCCCGCCGCCCGTGAGGCGAACCAGGCGACTCAGCACGCGGCCGACAACGATGCAAACCGCAACGAAAACCAGCAGCGCCAGCGGCACGGTCACCAGCGCGTGCCATTTGAGCGGGGTAAGGATGCCCGACAGGCCTTTCGCCGCAACTCCGGCTGCGGCAAGCGAGACAATCCCGATAACCAGCTCCACGAAGGGGTAGGGCCAGCGGAACCGGGCCGGGGTCAATTCCGTCCGGATGGCCTCAGCCTTGTGCGTATCGAGCGTCCAGTCGAGAACCCGCGTGTAGAGGTCCATCAGACGGCCTTCGCCGTGCGATTCCTGCCCGTGCGCTTTGAGGAAGTACGCCGCGACCATCGGCGTGATCATCCGCGCGACGGCCAGTGATACCAGCACGGCGGCCACAATCGTCAGACCGAAGTTCTTGAAGAATTGACCCGACATTCCCGGCATCAAACCTACCGGCAGGAATACAGCGACGATGCACATGGTCGTCGCGACGACCGCCAGCCCGATCTCGTCCGCCGCGTCGATCGACGCCTGATAGGCGGTCTTGCCCATCCGCATGTGCCTGACGATGTTTTCGATCTCGACGATCGCATCGTCGACCAGGACCCCGGCCACCAGGCTGAGCGCGAGCAAGGACAGCGAATTGAGGTCGAAGCCCATCAGGCTCATGAACCAGAACGTCGGGATTGCCGACAGCGGGATGGCGATTGCGCTAATCATGGTCGCGCGCCAGTCACGCAGGAAGAAGAACACCACGACAATGGCCAGAACCGCGCCCTCGATCATGGCTTCTATCGAGCTGGCGTACTGGTCCTTGGTATATTTCACGCTGGTATAGAGCAGCGTGAAGTGCACCCCGGGGTTGTCTTTCTCGAGCTTGGCTATTTCCGCCGTCGCAGCATCGAAAACGGTGACATCGGAGGCGCCCTTGGCGCGTTCGATTCCGAACGTCACCACCTGCCGCCCGCGCATCTTGGCGATCGACGTCCGCTCCGAGTTGCCGTCATAGACCGTGGCTATGTCGGACAGACGGACGGCCCGCCCACCGCTCAGGTTGACCTGGGTTTGCGAAAGCTGAAAGGCGTCGGCGGCATTTCCAAGGACCCGAACCGACTGGCGCGAGCCGGCGATTTCCGCCTTGCCGCCCGCCGCATCAAGGTTGACCGAACGCAGTGCCGCGTTGACCTGGCTGGCCGTCACCCCCATCGACTGCATGCGCGCCGGATCGAGAACCACGCGGATCTCGCGGTCCACGCCACCTTCGCGACTGACCGCAGCCATGCCCTGGATTCCGAGCAACCGCTTGGCCACCGTGTCATCGATGAACCAGCTGAGCTGTTCCATCGTCATGTCGTCGGCGCTGACGGCGAAGTAGCCGATCGGCCCATTTCCGCCGATTTCCACCTTGGACACCCGCGGCTCGAGTATTCCGTCGGGCAGACTGCCGCGAATCTGATCGATGGCGTTCTTGACGTCGCTCACTGCCTCGATCGTGTTGGTTCCGATCGCGAACTGGACGAAGGTGTTGCTAGAGCCCTCGCTAGCGGTCGACTGGATTTCGTCGACCCCGTTGATCGATCGGACGGCCGCTTCAACCTTCTGGGTAATCTGCGTCTCGATCTCGCGCGGTGCAGCGCCAGGTTGCGCGATCATGACCGTGACGGCCGGAAAATCGATATCCGGATTGTCGTTCACATCCATCCGGCTGAACGACAGCACGCCCGCCATGAGGAGGCCGATGAACAGCACGATCGGAATGACCGGGTTGCGAATCGACCAGGCTGAGATGTTGCGGAAATTCACGGGCCTGGCCTTCAGTTGACCTTGACGGTCTGCGGCTTGATCTTGTCGCCGGGATTGAGGAACCCGCCCGCGCGCAACACCACCCGTTCGTTCCCGGCAAGTCCTTCGATCACGGCGATGCCCCGCCCGGTCACCAACCCGGTCTTGACGGCGCGTCGCTCGGCCCTGTCACCAGCGCCGACGATATAGACGAAGCTGCCCTTGTCATCGGTGAGGATCGCGGATTCCGGCAGCATCGGCGCCACTACCGTTCCCGCGTTTATCACCGCGCTGGCAAAGCCGCCAGGACGCAACTGCGGCGCATAAGCCAAGGCGATGCGCGCCATGCCCTGACGCGTCTGCGGATCGATAACCGGTGAAATCTGCCAGATCTGGCCGGTAAAACTCCGATCCGATCCGACCGGCGTAACCTGCGCGCTGACTCCCGTGGAGAGCTTCGCCAGATCGATTTCACCGACTTGGGCGAGCAATTCCATCTCTCCGCCCTTGGCTAGCCGGAACAGGACCCCCGATCCGCCGCTGACCACCTGGCCCGGCTCGGCCTTGCGTTCAAGAACCAGGCCAGCAGCCGGTGCGACGACGTTCAGACGACGCGATTGGGCCTGAAGCACCCCAAGCTGGGCACCCGCCACACGGACCTGCGCATTGGCGGCATCGCGGGTCGCGCGCAGCCGATCGAGGTCAGCCTTGGAAATAAAACCCTTGCCGACCAGTTTGAGCGCCCGATCATAATTCGCCTGCGCAAGATCGGCATTGGCCCGCGCAACCTGAACCTGCGCCGCCTGACTTGCCTGCTGCTGGACCTGCACCGAGCGGTCGATCACGGCCAGCACCTGGCCCTGGTGGACCCACTGGCCCGGATCGACCAGCACCTGCGCAACCTGCCCGCCTTCCCCGGCAACCCCGACAGGCATTTCGCGCCGCGCAGCAAGGCTGCCGGTGGCCTTTAGCTGACCTGCGATCGAACCGCTCCCCGGAGAGATCACGGTAACTACCGGAACCTGCGTCTTCGCATCGGTCGACACTTCGTCGCCCGAACCGCGATGGGTCAGGAACCAGATTCCGATCAGAGCCAGCAGGACAGCACCCGCGCCGATGATCAGCCAGCGCTTTGAACGCCGGTCCGCTTCATCGTCTTCAAGCAGCGGATTGCCCTCGCGACTCTCGACCGCGGCGCCGGGTCCGTCAATTCGAGCATCGAAATTCATCGCCGGACGTGCCTTCATATTCGGTTCGCGATCCACATTTGCCCGGTCAGGCGCCGCGGATCGCGAACTGTATTACAACACTAAATCACCAACGGCAAGAGCGCCCGCTGCGGGCTGCCATTGGGACCAATGCACCCGGCGACGCCTAGGCTCCGGGGGCATGGCGGGCAATCTTCGGCTCGGCAGACTGCCGATTACTTTCGGCGAACAACAAAATCCAATAACCCGGCGTCCTCAGCGGATAGATCCGCGCCTGACCAGATTCACGACGCCAAGCAGGATGATCGCGCCGACAAAGGCAGTCAACAGCGTGCGCCAATCGAACGCGTCACCGCGTAGATGACCGCCGCCGATGAACCCGCCGAGCAGGAACCGTCCAAGAATCGAGCCGATGCAACCAACGATCACGTTCGCCACCATGCCCATTGATGCATCGCGGTTCATCACCATGCTCGCCAGCCACCCAATGATACCGCCCATCACCAGGGCAATAATCAAATTTATCATGCGACCGTCTCCCGTTTCGCCGATGGGCCTGCTGCACAGCGCGCATGCCGATTCGGCCGGCGCGAGACTATGCCGCGCCAGCCGAACTGGAAAGAGTCGAATTTTCCTTGCGGATCAGTACTTCAGTTGCCGCTCGTAGAGGTCGCGGTAGTGCTGGAGACGGGTAACGCGTAGCCCTTGCATGCCCGAGCGATCCACCGAGCGCTGCCACGAAGCAAACTCCTCGAGCGTCAGGCTATAGCGTTCACAAACCTCATCGATGGTCAACAGTCCGCCGTTTACGGCAGCCACGACCTCCGCCTTGCGCCTCACGACCCAGCGGGTCGTGGTCGGCGCCGGAAGCGATTCGAGCGTGAGCGGCTCGCCAAGCGGGCCAATAACCATCGCGGGTCGGATCTTCTGGTTTTCGATCATTGTTATCCTCGACCGCTAAGAAGAGCGATTTGTGCGACCCCGTCACTCTTGCCCGCGGTTAATTTGAGAACTGCTAAATCAATTGGGTTAACGTCTGGTGTGGCCTGATGCGGAAACGGCGTTTGGGTCTCCCATTCCCCGAATCCCCCAGTGCGCCGGGCAGTCGACCGTTCGGCCGATGCCAGCATGCGCCGGGCCGCGTGGGCTGCCGTGCAACGCGCGTGCAGCCCGTGCCAATCCAGCGCGCGAGTCTCGACGGCCTCGTTCATTGCCTCGTCGCCCGTCATCGAAACCCGCTTGCGCAGGCCGGTCATCAGGTTGATTGCCATGTCCATGAGCCCACCATAGCGGCGGGTTGGTCAAGATCGGGTAAAGCCGCGCTTTACTCGGCGTTGACAATGCTTACCGAATTCTGGCGCGGTCCAGAGCCGTTTCCCTTGGCGGCGATTGCGGTGTAAGGGCGCCGGCCATGCCCTTGTCATCCACCCTCGATCCAGCATTGCTTTTCCAGTTGGACGGTCCCGCCCCGGCGGCGCGGCGTATCGTTGTGGCCATGTCGGGCGGGGTCGACAGCTCGGTCGTTGCCGCGCTGGCGGCACGCAGCGGGGCGGAAACGATCGGAATCACCCTTCAGCTTTACGACCATGGCGTGGCCACCGGGCGCAAAGGCGCCTGCTGCGCCGGCGATGACATCCGCGATGCCCGCGCGGTAGCCGACAGGTTGGGCATCGCACACTACGTATTGGACCATGAAAGCGCGTTCCGCGAGGAAGTGGTTGAACGCTTCGCCGACGAATACCTGGCCGGGCGCACACCGATCCCGTGCATTCGCTGCAACATGGGGCCAAAGTTTACCGACCTTTTGCGCATGGCGCGCGAACTTGGCGCCGACTGCCTCGCGACCGGACACTATGTGCAGCGAATCGCGGGCGTTGGCGGACCGGAACTGCACCGCGCGCTCGATCCGGCTCGCGACCAGAGCTATTTCCTTTATGGCACGACCGAAGAACAGCTCGCGTTCCTCCGCTTTCCGCTGGGCGGCCTGCCGAAGGCCGGTGTCCGCACGATTGCCGAGGCAGAGGGGCTGCGCGTCGCCGCCAAGCCCGACAGCCAGGACATCTGCTTCGTTCCCGATGGCGACTATGCCAAGGTAGTCCGATCGGTCCGCCCCGACGGGGTCGCGCCCGGTGAGATCGTGCACGCCGAAACCGGCGCAGTGCTGGGCGAACATCGCGGAATCATCCACTACACCGTGGGCCAGCGTCGCGGGATCGAGATCGGCGGCCAGCCGGAGCCGCTCTACGTCACCGGGATCGATGCCGCCGAACGCCGCGTATTGGTCGGTCCGCGCCGCCTGCTGGCGGTGGGCTCGGCGCGAATCGTCGAGACAAACCGCATCGGGCCGCTGCCCGTTGCTCCGCTGACGGCCAAGGTCCGCTCACTCGCCAGGCCGGTGCCGGTTGTGCTGCAAGGAACCCTTGGCGGAGGCAGCGAAGCGACGATCCGCTTCCTGGAGCCGGAATACGGCGTTGCTCCCGGCCAGGCCGCGGTGATCTATGCCGGGGAGCGGGTGGTCGGCGGCGGATGGATCGAGGAAACCCACCCCCCGAAATGATCACTTGCGCCAGGGTACGAGGCGGCAGCCCTCTCCCTCGCGGTAGGCCGCGGTTT
>JAGWUU010000368.1 GCA_028868335.1 Sphingomonadales bacterium
ACCGCACATCGACAAGAAGTCGCGTGAGCAGTTCGAGGTGCGCACCTACAAGCGGCTGCTCGACATCGTGCAGCCCAACGCCACCACTGTCGACGCGCTGATGAAGCTCGATCTGGCTGCTGGCGTGAACGTCGAGATCAAGCTCGCTTGATCCCGTCATCCCCGCGAAAGTGGGGATCGCTGGCCGAGTTGGCAAAAGGTTGGCCTGATCAGGCCACCGGTCCCGGATCAATTCCGGGACGAAATTGGGATACCTCCGGTCGTGTCTTCGGACACGTTTACCGGGAATGCGTCCCCCGTCTTGCTTCCGACCGGTTTCGGCCAGTCAGGGAGCACCCAGCCCGGACGGGGCTCGTATCGCAAACGGGCTGGACACGCCTGTGGGGATGGTCCCTGCAGGCCTCTGTAGGAGACTGGATCATGCGCACAGGCGTGATCGCCAAAAAGGTGGGGATGACCCGCCTTTTCCAGGAGGACGGACGGCACGTGCCGGTTACCGTCCTGGCGCTGGAAGATTGCCAGGTGGTCTCGGTTCGCACCGCTGATCGCGACGGTTACGTCGCGGTGCAGCTCGGCGCCGGGGAAGCCAAGCAGAAGAACGTTGCCAAGCCGCAGCGTGAACATTTCGCCAAGGCCCAGGTGCCGCTCAAGATGCGCGTCGCGGAATTCCGCGTTGCCGATGATGCGGTGCTGGAGGTCGGCTCGTCGATCGCCGCCTCGCACTTCGCGGTCGGCCAGATGGTCGATGTCGCCGGGCATACCCAGGGCAAGGGCATGGCCGGTGCGATGAAGCGCTGGGGTTTCGGCGGTATGCGCGCCACCCACGGCGTCTCGATCAGCCACCGCGCCCACGGTTCGACCGGTAACCGCCAGGATCCGGGCAAGGTCTTCAAGAACAAGAAGATGGCCGGTCACATGGGCGACCGCCAGCGCACCCAGCAGAACCTCGAAGTCGTTCGCGTCGATGATGAGCGCGGCCTGATCTTCGTCAAGGGTTCGGTCCCGGGCGCCAAGAACTCGTGGCTCACCGTCAAGGACAGCGTCAAGGAAGCTCGCCACGCCGAAGCGCCTTACCCCGCCGGCCTCAAGGGTGCCGCCAACAGCAATGACTCGGCCGCTGCCGACACGCCTGCGGAAGTCACCGCAGCGGTCGAAGCGACCGAAGGCCAGGAGGGCTAAGTCGTGAAGGTGAAGCTTTCCAACCTCGACGGAAGCGCCGGCAAGGGCGACGTCGAACTCAACGATGCCGTGTTCGGTCTTGAACCGCGCGCCGACATCCTCCACCGCGTTGTCACCTGGCAGCTCGAAAACCGCCGCGGCATCGCCCGCGCCACCCGCGAACGTTCGGACGTTGCCCGCACCGGCAAGAAGTTCGGGCGCCAGAAGGGCGGCGGCACGGCTCGTCACGGCGATCGTGCGGCCCCGGTGTTCATCGGCGGCGGCAAGGCGCACGGTGCCCGTCTTCGCGAATTTGACGTTTCGCTGAACAAGAAGGTTCGCGCGCTGGGTCTGAAGATGGCGCTGTCGACCAAGGCCAAGGCCGGTCTGATCGTCGTCGACACGCTTGACGTCAAGGACGCCAAGACCAAGGCCGTTGCCGCGCAGCTCGCCAAGGCGAACTGGGGCAAGAAGGTGCTGGTCATCGACGGCGAGGCGGTCAACGCCGAGTTCGCTCGTGCGACCCGCAACCTGGTCGGGGTCAACGTGCTCCCGGCGATCGGCGCCAATGTCTATGACATCCTGAAGCATGATACGCTGGTGCTGACGCGCGCCGCTGTCGAAAAGCTGGAGGCGCGTTTCAATGGCTAAGGAAGCAATCGACACCCGTCACTATGACGTGATCGTGGCTCCCCACATCACTGAAAAGGCGACGCTGGCCAGCGAATTCAACGCCGTGGTCTTCAAGGTGGCGGAAAGCGCCACCAAGCCGCAGATCAAGGCAGCGGTCGAAGCCCTGTTCGGCGTCAAGGTGCTCAGCGT
>JAGWUU010000369.1 GCA_028868335.1 Sphingomonadales bacterium
ATGCACGACAAGGAAGACAACGCTGCAGATCATTTCAGGCAAGGTCTCGATGGCGCAGTGGCGGGCTTGCGCCAGCAGTTGGCCGCACAAATGAACGCTGCGGAAACAGACGCGCAGCGCGGGCTCGTCGGGCAGGCGAGCGACAGCCTTCAAGGGTATGCGGAGGTTCTCGCGCAGGCGATGACGCTGCGCAGCACTGGGCAGGCGCTGATGGCAGACGCGGCGATGTCGGGTAATGCCGGGCCTTACCTGGCGGAGATCGAACAGATTCTCGATACCCTGCTGGTGGAGAAGGGCCGTGCAAAGGAGTTGGCGCTGAGTCATGTCGAAACTGCGCGTGCTGACTCGACAATCGCCATCTTCGCTGCCCTGGCGATCACCCTGGCCGTCCTCGCCACGCTCGGATTTGCACTCTATCGACAGGTGATGACCCCGCTTCGTCGCATGGAGCAAACGATGGGTGAGATTGCCGCAGACCTCGATTTTTCACGTCGCGTCCGGGTGATCCAGCGAGACGAGGTTGGACAGTCCATGCGCGCGTTGAACTCATTACTTGACGTCTTCCAGGCGAGCCTGCTCCAGCTTGTGCATGCGATACGCAAGAACGCGATGACCGCGGTCGACATGCAGGGGGCAGCCGCCGAACTCGCACACATTGCCTCCGCCGGCGCCGAGTCGTCTCGCATGGTACGTGCCTCGATCGGCGCAATTCAGCAGCAGATCGAACGCATCGACGGTGAAACGCGCGAGGCAGAGACGCTTGCGGCGCAATCAGGCAAGCAAGCATCCATCAATGCGCTCACCATTCGTCAGGCTGTCGATCGAATTGACACGCTGGCAGACGGCGTTGGCTCGGCAGCGGAGCGCGTCTATGCACTGGAGGAGGCGGGATCAAGCATATCCAAGCTGGTCGGTGAGATCAGGGAGATCGCCGACCAGACCAACCTCGTCGCCCTCAATGCTGCCATCGAGGCTGCTCGCGCCGGTGAGAGTGGGCGTGGCTTCGCCGTCGTTGCCGATGAAGTGCGCAGGCTCGCAGAGCGAGTTTCTGCCGCAACCAGTTCGATCTCGGATCAGATTGAGATGATCCAGACGACTTCACGCGAATCGACCGTCATGATGCGTCAGGTCGACGCAAACCTGAAACTCAATCTCGGTCTTGCCGCCGCCGCTGTCGATGCGATCAATGCGATCGAAGCATCCTCCACCCAGGTTGCTGCGGTGGTTGATCGCATTGGGCGCCAAGTCAGCACCGCGCGAGGCTCCGGCAGGGAGATCGTTGCGCAGGCGGACGCAATGGACGCGATGATGATGGGTGCGGGCGAAGCTGCAGACAGGACGCGACAATACGCCGATGAAGTGCGCGCCTTGTCTGATGGCATGTCGGACGTCGTCGGGCGCTTTCGCATTGAAGACGCAGCATCACAGGCGCCGACCACCGCCTGAATTCAGAAGCTTCCTTCAGTCAGCCCTGGACAATGACAGAGCCGAGTTCGAACGCCGCGCGTTGCCCGTTCGACAACAGAAATTGCTAATCGGGAATGGTCAATGTCGCTGGAACGAGTGGTCAAGCTGCTTCAGAAACAACGGCTCGTGGAGAACATGGTCCATAGCCAGACTTCACCACGTCAAGGTCTCGTGGAAACGGTCGTTCATCGACAGCACACTACCGAGCTACAGCACCTGGTCCAGCAGCTCGCCACCGGAGAGCTTGCGGCGATTCTCGAAGCCTTGGCGGAATCCGATGCAAGGCTCCTATGGCTGCAGATCTCGCCCGAGCGCCAGAACGACTTGCTATGGGAGATCTCCGAGGAATTGCGCGAGCAACTGGTGGGGCATGAGGAGCCCGGGTTCACCGAGCGGCAGATGAATGCCTTCGAACTCGTCGACGGCCGGTTGCAGCAGGTGACGATCCGCAGCCGCAAGGATCTGGTGAGCATGCACCCGATCTGGATCGATCTCGTCGGCACGACGA
>JAGWUU010000101.1 GCA_028868335.1 Sphingomonadales bacterium
TGTGGCGACGTCATCGGCAATCCGGTTCCATATGCAACCAGTTTGCTAGAGCCTTGGCGCCCCGCACGCAATGGCCTTGAACAATTAAATATCGGGAGGCCTGACTGTTTCGGGCGTCGCCGCCGCGAAGGCGGGCAAAGCGCGCAATTCTGTATCGATCCGCACCAATCGTGGGAAACCTTCCAGCGGCAGTTCAAAACGCCGCGCATTGTACATCTGCGGGACCAGGCAAATGTCGGCAAGACCGGCAGAAACGCCGCCGAACAGGCCAGTTTCGGGCGCCCCCGCTTCAAGCGCGGCAAAGCCTTCGGCAATCCAGTGCCGATACCACGTATCGATTACTTCCTGTTCCGCGCCAAACTCGCCCTTGAGGTATTTCAGCACCCGCAGGTTGTTGAGCGGGTGAATATCGGAGGCGATGACGAGCGCCGAAGCCAGCGCCGCGGCGCGCGCGGCGGGGTCCGCTGGCAACAGCGGCGGCTCTGCACGGGTGCGATCAAGATAATCGATGATCGCCAGGCTTTGGGTCAGAAGTCGGCCATCAATTTCCAGCGCCGGCAGCAGCGCCTGGGGATTGACCGCACGATAGTCCGCCTCGCGCTGTTCGCCCGCGAGCAAGTTGACCGGAACCGTGCGGTAAGCCAGTCCCTTGAGATTGAGCGCGATCCGCACGCGGTATGCGGCGGACGACCGCCAATAGTCGTAAAGAACGATCTCGCCACTCATGCCAGCACGCGCCCGGCCACGGCCTGAAGCTTTGCAACCAGAACCGGATCGCGATGTTCGCGTGCGGTCATGACTGCGTGGTCCAGCGCCCGGTCAATCGGGCTCGACTCGCGCGTTCGCGGTAGAGCTGCTGCAAGGCTGCGCACCGCCTCGTGCGCCACTTTGGCGTTGCGCTGCATCACCGCAAGGACGTCGGCCGCATCCACAGCCGCGGCATCATCGCGCCAGGAATCGTAGTCAGTCACCATGCCGAGCAGCGCATAGGGCAGCTCTGCCTCCCGTGCGAGGCAGGCTTCCGGCATCGCGGTCATCCCGATTACGTCGGCGCCCCAGGACTGGTAAAGTCGGCTTTCCGCCCGGGTCGAGAACTGTGGACCGTCGATCGCTATGTAGGTTCCGCCGTCGTGAACCTCGGCCCCAACCCCGCGTGCAGCCTCGACCAGCAGTCCGCGTAACCGTGGGCAAACCGGATCGGCCATGCTGACATGGGCGACCAGCCCCTCACCGAAGAAGCTGCTCGTCCGCCCGCCGGTATGGTCTATCACCTGGTCGACAGCCACGAAGTGTCCCGGCTCCATCGCGGCATTGAGCGAACCGATCGCCGACAGGGCGATCACGTCGGTTACGCCACAGCGCTTGAGCACGTCGATGTTGGCGCGATAGTTGATCGTCGCGGGGGGCAGGCGATGACCCAGGCCGTGGCGTGGCAGGAACGTAAAGCGGACCCCCGCCAGCGTGCCGGTCGTCACCTCGGCGGAGGGCGCGCCGAAAGGGCTGGAAACCTCTATGTCCTGCGCATCATCAAGACCGATCCCGGCAGCAAGCCCCGATCCGCCGATCACTCCGATATGCCAGGCGGCGCTCATCGCGATTTGAGGATTCCGGCCATGATGAAATCGGTGCAGTGGGCGCGATAGGCGTCGCGCAGCTCCTCGGTCAGCGTGTCGGTATCGAAGCAGTGCTTGAGCACCAGCCGCGCCGAGAAAAAGCGGTCCGCCGCCCCGGTCAGCGTGAAATAGAACAACTGCGGATCGACGTCGCGGAACAGTCCCTGCTTCACGCCGTCGCGGATCAGCTTGTCATAGGCGCGGTGGAGCGGGGCGAGATAGCTGTCCGCGATGCGCTGTGCTTCCTCATCATCACTCTCGCGCACCAGCCGCATCAGCAGGCGGTTGAGGTAGGGGGTGGCATAAAAGGTATCCACCACCTTGCCGATATGATGGCGCAACCGTGTTTCCGGGTCCCAGTCCTTCGCCAGCAGGCCGTCGACTGAATCGACGATCCCCTTCATGTCCCGATCGAGCAACGCGCGCAGCAGGCCTGCCTTGTTGCCGAAGTAGTACTTCACCAGCGCCGAGTTGAGCCCCGAGCGAAGCGATAGTTCGGACAGCGAGATATCGACGATATCCCCTTCGCGCATGATGGCCGATGCGGTTGCCAGCAACTGCTCGCGCGCGCCCGGAGGGGCATCGGGTTCCACTCGTTGAGTCGCCTTGCTCATGCGTAGGGGGGCTCCTCTCCCCACCAAGGATAAAAGTCAGGCATATCGGCAGAAACGTGGCTCGGAAAGGCCGGTGCGCGCTTTTGCAGAAAGCTTTGCACACCTTCAATGGCGTCAACGCCCTTGGACAGGCGATAGATCGCCCGGCTGTCGACCTTGTGCGCCTCCATGGGGTGTGCGCCCGAGGGCAGCCGCCACAGCATCGCCCGTGTCATCGCCACCGAAACCGCCGAGGTATTGTCGGCAATTTCGCGCGCGATCCCCCGCGCCGCGTCCATCAGTTCACCTTGTGGGTGGACCGAACGCACCAGTCCGGCGCGCAGCGCCTCGTCCGCGCCGAATATCCGCCCGGTCATGCACCATTCCAGCGCCTGGTTGATCCCGACGACCTTGGGCAGAAACCAGCTCGAACAGGCTTCGGGAACGATCCCGCGCCGGGCAAAAACGAAGCCGAAGCGGGCGTTATCGCTGGCAAGGCGAATGTCCATCGGCAACTGCATGGTTACGCCCACGCCCACCGCCGCTCCGTTGCAGGCAGAGATCAGCGGTTTCTTCGATTGGAACAGCCGCAGGGTCAGTAACCCGCCGCCGTCCCGAACGCGCGGGTCGGAAAGGTCGGTCACAGGTTCGGAATTGGCAAATACCGCCCGGCCGTCGTCGGGTGTCAGGTCCGCCCCGGCGCAGAACGCCCGGTCGCCCGCCCCGGTGAAGATCACCGCGCGGACGCTATCGTCCGCATCGGTCTGGTCCATCGCCTCGATGATCTCGTCCATCATCGTCCGGGTGAACGCGTTCATCTTCTCCGGGCGATTGAGCGTCAGCGTGGCGATGCCTTCGCTGATGTCGAGCGCGATCTGCGTATAGGTCACAACGTCCCCTCCCCTTCAGGGGAGAGGCCGGGGGTGGGCCGTTCCTCCCGATGCAACGATGGGGTTCGGCCGATAGCCCCCGCCCCACCCCTCCCCGCGAAAGGGAGGGGTTATCCAGAAGACTTACCGCGGCGCCATGCGGATCGCGCCGTCGAGGCGCACGTCCTCGCCGTTGAAGTAGCCATTCTCGATCATGGCCATCGCCAGCTTGGCGTATTCCGCCGGATCGCCAAGGCGCTTGGGGTACGGCACCGAGGCGCCCAGAGCGTCCTTCACCGGCTGCGGCGCGGCGGCGAGCAGAGGGGTGTTGAAGATCCCCGGCAGGATCGTGTTGACGCGGATGTTCTCGCTCGACAGATCGCGGGCGATCGGCAGGGTCATGCCGACCACGCCGCCCTTCGACGCCGAATAGGCTGCCTGGCCGATCTGGCCATCCTCAGCCGCCACGCTCGCCGTGTTGACGATCGCGCCGCGATCGCCGTCTTCCTGCGGATCGAGGGTCATCATCCCCGCCGCCGACTTGGCGATGCAGCGGAAGGTGCCGACCAGGTTGATCTGGACGATCCAGTTGAAGGCATCGAGCGGGAAGTGCTTGATCGAACCATCTTCCTTGCTGCGGCTGGCGGTCTTGATCGCGTTGCCGGTTCCAGCGCAGTTGACTAGGATGCGCTCTTGCCCATGGGCTTCACGCGCCTTGGCGAAACCGGCATCGACGCTGGCGTCGTCGGTCACGTTGACCTCGCAGAAAATGCCCCCGATCTCGGCGGCCATGGCCTTGCCCTTTTCTTCCTGCAGGTCGAATATCGCGACCTTCACGCCCTTGGCGGCCAAGGCCCGCGCGGTCGCCGCACCAAGGCCCGAAGCGCCGCCGGTAACAACCGCCGCGACAGTATTGTCGAGTTTCATTGGGTATTCTCCTTGTTCGTCATCCCTGCAAGAGCGGGGACCGCTGGCCCCTTGGCGCAGCGTGTGATTGCCAGTGGTCCCGGGTCAAGACCGGGACGACGCCGGATTCAAACCATCTCCACGATCGTCACGTTGGCGACGCCGCCGCCTTCGCACATGGTCTGCAATCCATACTTGCCGCCCCGTGCCTTGAGACCATGGAGCAGTGTGGACATCAGCTTGGTGCCGGACGCGCCCAGCGGATGACCGAGCGCGATCGCGCCGCCATTGGCATTGAGCTTTTCCGGGTCCGCGCCGGTGTGCTTGAGCCACGCCATCGGCACCGAGGCGAAGGCCTCGTTTACTTCGTAAAGGTCGATGTCACCAATCTTGAGTCCAGCGCGGGCCAAAGCCTTGTCCGTGGCGAACAGAGGTTCCTCCAGCATGATCACCGGGTCGCCCGCGGTCACCGTGAGGGTGTGAATTCGCGCCATCGGCGTCAGGTTGTAACGCTTGAGCGCCTCCTCCGAGACAATCAGCGCTGCCGATGCACCGTCGCAGATCTGGCTGGAACTGGCCGCGGTAAGCGTGCCGTCGGGCGAGAGCAGCTTGACCCCCGCGATGCTTTCCAGCGTCGCGTCGAACCGGATGCCTTCATCCTGGGTATGCTGCGCCGGGCCGTCGGGCGTCTCGATCGCGATCGGCACGATTTCCGCGGCAAATGCCCCGGCCTCTGTCGCGGCCTTGGCGCGCTGGTGGCTGGTCAGGGCGAACCGATCAAGGTCGTCCTTGGTGAAGCCGTGTTTGCGGACGATCATTTCCGCACCCACGAACTGCGACCACATCACGCCCGGATACTTGGCCTCAAGCCCCGGCGACTTGTAGTTGCCCAGCCCTTCCTTCATGTGAAACATCGCACTTGTGCCCATCGGCACGCGGGTCATGCTTTCGACGCCCGCAGCGATCACCACGTCCTGGGTTCCGCTCATCACGGCTTGCGCCGCGAACTGGATCGCCTGCTGCGACGAGCCGCACTGACGATCGATCGACACCGCCGGAGTAGATTGCGGCAACAGCTTGCTGGCAAGAACCGCATTGCGCCCGACCTGCCCGGCCTGCTCGCCCGCCTGGGTGACGCAGCCCATGATGACGTCCTCGACCGCGGCCGGATCGACGCCGGTGCGCGAAACCAGCGCGTCAAGCGCCGCGGCAGCAAGATCGACCGGATGAACCCCGGCAAGACGGCCGCCGCGACGGCCGCCAGCGGTGCGAACCGCATCGACGATATAGGCAGTGGGCATGAAATCGACTCCAACGCAGCAGGGGTGTTTAATCGAACGGTTAAACACCCCTGCTTGCCAGGTCAATCACGCAATGCCACCAATCGTCTTTTGCCAAGTACCCCAGCACCAAGGACACCCGCGATGCAATTGATCGGCCAGTTTGACAGTCCCTTCGTTCGCAGGGTTGGCATTGCGCTCGAGCTTTACGGGATGGGCTACGAACACCGGCCCTATTCCTCGTTTGGCGAGAGCGACAAGTTCCATCGGTTCAATCCGTTGCGACGGGTTCCGACGCTGGTTCTGGAATCAGGGGAAGCCCTGTTCGACAGCGCGGCGATCCTCGATCACCTTGACGAGATCCACGGGCGCGAACGCGCTTTGATCGCCGCATCGGGACCGGACCGGCGGGCAGCCTTGCGACGGATCGCGCTGGCCACTGGGACGGCAGACAAGGCGGTTGCCTACTTCTACGCCCGCCTGTTCGCCCCGTCGCTCGATGCTGCCTTCGCCGCGCGCACCGAGGGCCAGATCCGCGATGGGCTTGCTGCGTTGAACGAGCAATGCGCCGGGCGCGTTGGCCAATGGTGGCACGGCGACAGCCCCGGACATGATGACATCGCGGCCGCTTGCGTCGCGCGGTTCCTGTCCGAAGCCTACGCCTGGCTGGTCCAGCTGGACGATTACCCCGCCCTCGCCAGGCATTGCAGCCACGCAGAAGAGTTGGGCGCCTTTGGCAAGGTCAGCCAGCCTTTCATCCCGCCGAGCTAGGGTTCCCTTAACCGAGCCAATCGCCCGATCGACTCCCCTCGCCAGCAGGGAGGGGATGGGCGGGCTGATGCGGGATGACAGCTGCTACGCCACCTCGATCCTGAGTCCTCCATCGCCCTCGTCGATCTTGACCGTGCTGCCGTCGGGGATTTCCCCGGCCAGCAGCTTCTCGGCCAAGGGATCCTGCAAGTACCGCTGCACCGCGCGCTTCAGCGGGCGGGCGCCGTAGATCGGATCGTAGCCAACCCGGCCCAGCCATCGCTTGGCGGCGTCCGTCAGATCCAGCGTGATCTTGCGATCCTTCAGCAGTTTCTGAACCCGCGCGACCTGGATCTCGACGATCGGCCCCATGTGTTCCTGGCCGAGCCGGTGGAACAGGATGATCTCGTCCAGCCGGTTGAGGAATTCGGGCCGAAAATGCGCCCGCACAACCTCCATCACCTGCGGCTCGACGCTTTCGACGTCCTGCCCTTCCTCGAGGTTGGCGAGGAACTGGCTGCCCAGATTGCTGGTCAGGATGATCAGGGTGTTGGTGAAGTCCACCACCCGGCCCTGCCCGTCGGTCAGCCGCCCGTCGTCGAGCACCTGGAGCAGCACGTTGAACACGTCTGGGTGGGCCTTTTCGACCTCGTCGAACAGCACGACCTGGTAAGGCCTGCGCCGCACTGCCTCGGTCAGCACCCCGCCCTCGTCATAGCCGACATAGCCCGGAGGCGCGCCGATCAGGCGGCTGACCGCATGCTTTTCCATGAACTCGGACATGTCGATCCGAACCATCGCGTTGTCGTCGTCGAACAGGAACCCGGCGAGCGCCTTGGTCAGTTCGGTCTTGCCGACGCCCGTGGGGCCGAGGAACAGAAACGAGCCGAGCGGCCGGTTGGGATCCTGCAAGCCCGCCCGCGCGCGGCGCACGGCCTTCGATACCGCGGTAACCGCGTCCTTCTGGCCGATCACCCGCGCGCCGATAACCTCTTCCATCTTGAGCAGCTTCTCGCGCTCGCCCTCCATCATCCGGTCGACCGGCACGCCGGTCCAGCGGCTGACAACGGCGGCGATGTCGTCCGCAGTAACTTCCTCGCGCAGCAGCATGTTCGAGGTATCGGCGCCCTGCGCCTCGGCCAGCAGCTTCTCAAGTTCGGGGATCTTGCCGTAGGATAGCTCACCCGCCTTACCGAGGTCGCCCTGGCGTTGGGCCTGCTCAAGCTCGACCCGCGCGGCGTCGAGCTGCTCCTTGATCTTGCCTTCAGCGGCAATCTTGTCGCGCTCACCCTGCCAGCGGGTGGTCAGCGCGGCCGATTGCTCCTCAAGGTTGGCGAGTTCCTCGCGCAGCGCGGCGAGGCGGTCCTTCGATGCCAGGTCGCTCTCCTTGGCGAGCGCCATTTCCTCGATCTTCAACTGGATGATCCGGCGATCCAGCGCCTCGATTTCCTCGGGCTTGCTCTCCACCTCCATGCGGATGCGGCTGGCGGCCTCATCCATCAGGTCGATCGCCTTGTCGGGCAGGAACCGATCGGAGATGTACCGGTTCGACAACGTCGCCGCGGCGACGATGGCGTTGTCGGCGATGCGGACGCCGTGGTGCAGCTCGTACTTGTCCTTGATCCCGCGCAGGATGCTGATGGTGTCCTCGACGGTCGGCTCGCCGACGAACACCGGCTGGAACCGGCGCTGGAGAGCCGGGTCCTTCTCGATGTATTTCTGGTATTCGTCGAGCGTGGTCGCACCGATGCAATGTAACTCACCGCGCGCGAGGGCAGGCTTGAGCAGGTTGCTCGCGTCCATCGCCCCCTCGGACTTGCCCGCGCCGATCAGCGTATGCATCTCGTCGATGAACAGGATGATCTCGCCCTCGGCGCCCTTGACCTCGTCAAGTACGGCCTTGAGTCTTTCCTCGAACTCGCCGCGATACTTCGCCCCGGCGATCAGGCTGCCCATGTCGAGCGCCATCAGCTTGCGGTCCTTGAGGCTATCGGGCACGTCGCCATTGGCGATGCGCAGCGCGAGGCCCTCGGCGATCGCGGTCTTGCCGACGCCAGGTTCGCCGATCAGCGCCGGGTTGTTCTTGGTCCGGCGGGCAAGGATCTGCACGGTGCGGCGGATTTCCTCGTCGCGGCCGATCACCGGATCGAGCTTGCCGTCGCGCGCCGCTTGCGTCAGGTCGCGAGCGTACTTCTTCATCGCATCATAGGCGTTTTCGGCGCTGGCGTTGTCCGCGGTGCGCCCGCCGGTCAGTTCCTGGATCGCAGCCTCAAGCTTCTTGGGATCGACGTTGGCGGCCTTGAGCGCCTGCCCTGCTGCAGTAGTGGGGGAGAGCGCCAGGGCCTGCAGGATGCGCTGGACTGAAACATAGCTGTCGCCCGCCTTGGTCGCGACTTGCTCGGCCAGATCAAGAATGCGGGCGGAATCGTTGTCGAGCCCCGGTGTCTGCTGGGCGCCGCCGCCCGAAACGCCGGGGATCTTGGACAAGGCCATATCGACATCGTTGAGCGCAATGCCAGGGTTGCCTTCGGCGCGCTGGATCAGGCCCGAAGCCATGCCCTCGGTATCTTCGAGCAGCGCCTTGAGCAGGTGTTCGGGGGTGATCCGCTGGTGGTTCATGCGGACCGCAACGGTCTGCGCGCTCTGCAGGAATCCCTTGGCGCGATCAGTGAATTTCTCGAGGTTCATGGGTGTATCAGCCTCCTGTTACACCGGGAGATAGTGTTGCACAGATGCAACACAAGGGGCGCGGCGAAAGAAATCGCCGAGATACGGGGAGCAGCCCGAGTCGGACAGACCATTCAAACGGATGCTACGATTTTGCCGCATTCGTTAATAGTCGCCAGCGATCGATTCACCAGTCAATCCCGCGCGTTGCGGGCTTTCCGGCAGTCGAAATATTGTTTTCCACATGGCTCCGTAAATTCCGCTTGCCTGCATCAAAAATCAAGGCAGTCTGACCACATTGACCACGCTCAGGCGTGGCGAGAATTGGAGGGAGAATCATGAACTTCAGGAAGATGGGCCGTATCGCCGTTGCGATAGTAGGCATGCTGGGAGGCGTGGGCATCGCCCAGGCCAACGAACCAGTCGAACGCAGCGGCAATGCCCTGCACGTTGCGGTTTGCGCGCGCGGCGTGGCTCGCGACGAGGCGCGCTGCTTTGCGCACGTGCGAGTTGACGCAAGCGGCAACCCGATGCCCGGCAAGTCGCAGGGAGCCGCTCCCATGGCGACGCCGTCGGGCTTCGGCCCAAGCGATCTGCGCAGCGCGTATGCCATCACCGGAAGCGGCAGTGGCAGCGTCGTCGCGATCGTCGATGCCAACGGCTATGCCAACGCCGAGGCCGATCTTGCGACCTATCGCGCGCAGTACGGCCTGCCCGCCTGCACCAGCGCCAACGGTTGCTTCATCAAGAAGGACCAGCGCGGCGGCACGGCTTACCCGCGCTACAACAGCGGCTGGGCCCAGGAACAGGCGCTTGACCTCGACATGGTCAGCGCGATGTGTCCCAACTGCAAGATCCTGCTGGTCCAGGCGGACAGCGCCAGCTTCTCCAACCTGGCCGCGGCTGTAAACTACGCCAAGAACTATGCGGGCGTAGTTGCGGTTTCGAACAGCTATGGCGGCGGTGAATCGGGTAGCACGTCATACGCCTCGGCCTACCAAAAGGCGGGCGTTGCGATCACCGTTTCGACCGGTGACAGCGGCTATGGCGCGCAGTTCCCGGCAACCGCGCCCGGCGCAATCGCGGTGGGCGGCACCAACCTCAAGCGTGCGTCAAATACCCGCGGCTGGGCCGAAACGGCATGGACCAGCGGAGGCAGCGGCTGCAGCGCGTCCTATGCCAAGCCCACCTGGCAGACTGACAGCCTGTGCACCAATCGCATGGAAGCCGACGTTTCGGCGGTAGCCGATCCCGCCACGGGCGTTGCGGTCTATGGCCCGATCGGCAGGGGAACAGCATCGGGCTGGCTTGTGTTCGGCGGCACCAGCGCCTCGTCGCCGATCATCGGCGGCATCTATGGCGTCAAGGGTAGCGGCGCAGCCAACGCCGCTCAATCGTTCTGGACCGCAACCAGCGGACTTAACGACGTGACCAGCGGGAGCAACGGCACCACCTGCGGCGGCACCTACTTCTGTGTTGCCGGTGGCGGTTATGATGGC
>JAGWUU010000370.1 GCA_028868335.1 Sphingomonadales bacterium
CTGATGACCGCCGCGCTCGCCGCGCTCGATCCGCGCGCGCCTTTGCCGCAGGTGATGATCGGCGACCCGGAATACTATGGCCGCTTCTGGGGATTTTCTGCCGAGCATACTGGCGGCTGGACGCTTCCCGGTCCGTGGGAACCGCGCCGTCTGTTGGCGCGCTGTGACAGTCCGGCGGTCCTGCCGCGTGAAGGCGTGTTGGAGCCCTGGCGGAGTTGAACCGGTTCGCCAATGGCCGAACCAAATCATTGTCCCGCCGCGCCCCATCTGGCATCGCTACGGCAATGCCCTACGCCCCTCCGCCCGATCTGGCCGCGCTGAGCCTTGCAGAGATAGCCGCGCTCAACGCCGCTCGCAGGTTGCCGCCGGTCGATCAGTGGGAACCGGAGCTGACGTGCGACAGCCTGATGACGATCAGAGCGGATGGACGCTGGTTTCACGACGGCGGCGAGATCAGGCGCCCGGCCATGGTCCGCGCTTTCGCAAGCTTGCTGCGTCGCGATCCGACCGGGCAGCACTGGCTCGTGACACCGTTCGAGAAACAATCGATCGAAGTCGAGGACGCCGCGTTCATCGCCACCGATGTCGCGCAACAGGACAATGCCCTCGCCTTTCGGCTCAATACCGATGAGATCGTTGTCGCCGGCCCCGATCACTTGCTGACTGCGCGCGGGGATGCTGAAACCCCGGCGCTTTACCTCGCCGTGCGCCACGGCGCCGAAGCGCGGATCAACCGCAGCACTTGGCTGCAACTGGTCGATCTGGCGGACGACGATCTGGCTGTTGAGAGCCGTGGCCACCGCTTCCCGCTGGTGCCGTCATGAGCCATCTGGTCGAGCGCTTGCGCCGCCTTCATGTGGAGGGCCACGCCAGCAACATTGAAACCCTGCGCGAGGATCATCGCGATATTCCCGCCGAACTGCGCCCCGCCGCGGTTCTCGCCGCGATCACCGAGCGCGAGCGACCCGGCTTCCTGCTGATCCACCGCCCGTCGAACATGCGCTCGCACCCCGGACAGGTCGCGTTCCCCGGCGGCAAGATCGACCCCGGCGAAACGCCGGTCGAGGCCGCCTTGCGCGAAGCATACGAAGAACTGGGAATTCATGAGCGCGACGTCACCGTGATCGGTGAAAGCGATACCTATCGCACCGGCAGTGGCTATGCAGTGACCCCGGTGATCGCCGTGGTTCCGCCGAATCTTGAACTCAGCCCGAGTCCGACGGAAGTTGCCGCGTGGTTCGAGGCGCCGGTCGATTTCGTATTCGATCCTGCCAACCAGGTTGAACAATCAGCGTTTTGGCAAGGGCAGCAAAGGAGCTACATCGAGATCCTGTGGCAGGACCATCGCATCTGGGGAGTAACGGCGGCGATCATCGCCAATCTGGCGAAGCGGATCGCGTGGTGAGCCTGCTGCCGCCCGCTCCCTGGACCAGACGCACTGACCTTGCCGCGCTGGTCGCGGCGCTCGGGCCGGGCAATGCCCGCTACGTCGGCGGCGCCGTGCGCGACACGTTGCTGGAGCTTGAGGTCAAGGATGTCGACATCGCAACGCCACTTCCCCCGCGCGAGGTAATGGCGCGGGTGCGCGATGCCGGATTTCAACCAATACCCACCGGGATTGACCACGGCACGATCACCGCCGTCCTTCCTGAAGGCCCGATCGAGATCACCACCTTGCGCCATGACGTCAGCACCGACGGGCGCAGGGCGACCATAGCCTTCGCCAGCGACTGGCAGGACGACGCCGCGCGACGCGATTTCACTATCAACGCGCTCTATGCCGATCCCACAAGCAGGGAAATTTTCGATTACTTCGGCGGGCGCAACGATCTCGCCGCGCGCCGCCTGCGCTTCATCGGCGATCCGCGCCAGCGTATCCGCGAAGACCATCTGCGCATCCTGCGGTACTTCCGATTTCAGGCGAAGTTCGGTTCACAACCAGCTGACCCAGAAGCGGAACAGG
>JAGWUU010000371.1 GCA_028868335.1 Sphingomonadales bacterium
AACTGCACTTGCAGGTTGTTGTAGTTGTAATCGTAGATCGCGCCGTTGATCCGCAATTGCCGGTTCACCAGGGCGAGGTGGGTGCCGACTTCCCAGCCATCCGCTGTCTCGCTCTTGAACTGTCCGGCGCGCAGGCTGGCGGCGGCGGTGATCGTCTGGCTGAGGTTGAAGCCGCCCGATTTGTAGCCCTGCTTGTAGGCGCCATAGAATGTCGCCTGGGGCGTGGGCTTCCAGGTCAGCGTCACTTCGGGCGAGAGGTTGGTGTCGTCGAAATGATCGTCGAAACGGCGATTTTGCGGGAACACCGCGTTTGCGGCGGTAACGGCGGAGGGGAGCGACTGCTGGTAGGAATCCCGCTTGTCGGCGGACCAGCGTGCGCCACCGGCAAGTTCCAGTTGGGGAAGGATTTTCCAGGCCGCCTGGGCGAACAGCGAGAAGCTCCTGGCCTTGAACCCGTCATCGCGCGAGAAGCTTACCCAGGTCTTGCGCACCGCATCGTAGCCGAAATTGACGTTGTGCGAGTCGGTGTTGAAGGTGAAGGTCGAATCCGAATAGAAGCCGCCGACGGTGAAGCTCAGCGGACCGGAAAAGGTCGAGGCAATGCGGAGCTCCTGGCTGAACTGCCCGAACTTGGCGTATTGCGACACTGCGACATTGCGCACCGAACCGACGAAATCGTTGAAGTCCGTCTGGACGAACTGGGCATAGCCGGTGATCGAGGTGACGTCGAAGGTATCGGAACTGATCTTGGAGGTCAGCACGCCGTAGCCGCTGTTGAGATCGGTGTAGGTCTTGCCGTCGGCCCGGGCGTAGCGGAAGTTCTCGACGAAGGCGGGGTTGCTCGCGCTATGATCGGCCCGGCCGTCGACCTGGCAATCGGCAAAGGTATCCGTCACGCCGCCCGTAGGCAGCGCCGTGGTGCGCCCGCCACCGCACTTGCGTTCATAGAGGTTTCCGGCGCCGTCATCCTTGTAGTGGGTGTAGCCGCCCTTGAGCAGGAAGCTCAGGTGCTCGGTGGGATCGTATTTCAGGGTCAGGCGCCCGGAGATCGTCTGGTTCGGATCACGCCACTTTGACTGGGGCGCACGGGCAAGGCCGGTGGCCGTGTCGATCGCAGGGCCGCCGGTGTTGAGCAGTGATCCGCGCGCGTCGTTGAAGCGCAGCGCAAGCCGCGCGCCCAGCGTGTCGGAGAGCGGACCCGACAGCATGACTTCGCCATACTTGTTGTGCGATTCAAACCCGTATCCCGCCTTGGCCATTCCCTCGAACGAATTGCCGGGGTTGTTGCTGCGGATCGAGATCAGGCCGCCCGTGGTGTTGCGTCCGAAGTACAGCGCCTGCGGACCCTTGAGTACTTCGACCCCGGCAATATCGTACTGGGCGAAGCTGATTTCGCGGCCGCGGCTGAGGGGGAGGCCGTCGATATTGAACGAAACCGACTGGTCGAACCCGGCGCTGAGCGAACTTGAACCGACGCCGCGCAGGAAGATGCTGGCCGACGATCCCGTCACCTGGCGGCCGACCACCATGTTGGGAACAAAGGTGGCAATGTCGCCAACGGCGGTGACGTTGTATTGCTGAAGGTTCGCGCCGGTGAGGGCGGTGACGGCCACGGGCACGTCCTGCAACCGTTCTTCCTTGCGCCGTGCGGTGATCACGATTTCGTCGGAGCCGACGGTTTCCTTCGCTTCTTGAGCGTGAACCGTCTCCGGCAGACCAGTGGCGGCCATGAGCGCGATGAGGCTCGTCGAGACCCATTTTTGACGCAGGATGGCGATGTGAATTGCGGGCATGACGGCTCCTCTCCTTGGTGTGGGCGCGCTGTCGGCATCGCACCTTATCTATACTATATTGATAAATGTTCGACGCGCCTTGTCAAACGGCAATTTACATTTTTCAAAAAGTGTCAAACGCCAGACGCGTGGCCAGACAGGCACGCGCAAACGAACGGCCGCTC
>JAGWUU010000372.1 GCA_028868335.1 Sphingomonadales bacterium
GCATACGCACGTAGCAGGCAGCGGGAGTGCCACCGATCGACGTGCAATAGGTGCTCATGAAGGTTTCCTTCAGGAGCGGATGGTTGATGGGGAGAGACATTTATCTATTCCTTCAGGAAAAAGAGCCAGCCCCGAAGGGCCGGCCATGAGTTACGACCAGTTGCCCTGCGTGCCGAGGGTCGGCACCTGCCAGATGCGGAAGAACGAACCAGCCTTGTGAACAACGCCGGGAGTGCCCGTCGCGCCGGGACGAGCGCTCGCCTTCATCTGCGGAATCAGCGTGCCAGCAGTACCGATCGAAAGCGTTCCGGTAAGCTGCACTGCGACCTGTTCGGTTGCCGAGGTGGACGCTGCCGTAACGACAACCGCCGTTGTGATGGTCGCTCCCGTGAAGAAGCCGGACAATCCGCCAGTCGCCGGAGTGTTGGCAGTCGTGCCAGAGTTACCGAACGCCTGATAGGCAGTACCCGCAGCATTCGCTACCGCCGTCCCACCGAACAGAACCGCCCAGGTGTGTGAGGTCGTGCCCGTGTTGGTCAGGTAGTAGTTGCCCTCAAAGAAGTAGGTTCCGATGCCGAGCGTGATCGCGCCGTTGTTGGTCGTGAACACCGCAGCAGCAGAAGCGGAGTCAAGACCGGCATTGCTATCAGCAGAGCTGTCCGCAGCCTGGATGATGTATTGCTCTGCATCAAGCATTGCAGCGGTTGCCGCAACAGCGCCGGGGGTTGCAGCAAGATACGTCGCAATCTCCGCTGGAGTCGCCTTCTTGAGACGGCCAGACGAAGCCTGATAGATCGGCATTTCGTCGGTCGAGTTGACCGTGACGATATCCGCCTCATTATGGATGGTATATTCGCTCAATTGAGCCTCCAAAAGAAAAAGGGCGGCCACAAGGACCGCCCGAGGTTAATGATGAAGCTCAATCAGCTCGTCGTGTTGTCAAAAACGCCGCCGTTCGCCTTTTCATTGCGCGCGACGAGGGCATATTCCGACACAACAGCCCGGCGCTCGGAGTCGCCGGTACGAGCCAGCGGAATCGAGAGCATCGCGCGGCCCTTCATGGTCGCCATCGCCCACTTCTCGGTTTCGAGAATGAGAACGTCACGGGCGCGCTGGAAGCGGTTGGCAACCACCTTCAGACGACCGAAGTCGGACTCATAAGCGTCAACCGAAGCAGTGATCTTCTTGCTCGTCGCCTGCTCGATGGGCGAGGAACGACCAGTAAAGGTCGAGAACACCTGCTTATTGAAGGCGCCAGTATAGATGGTGTCAGGCTTGCCGCCCTGCGTCCAGATCGATGACAGAACGGTCTTCATGCGCGCTTCAGTGAACGCGATCTGGGTGCCGTCCGTGCGGGTGCCCGTACCGTCAGCCGCCGCAGGGTCAACGCCGGGGGTGCCCGCCGAAGCCTTCGATGTATTGGTCTTGATCCAAGACAAGATCGATGCGGTCTTACGCGGAGTCGCGTCGGCGCCAGTCACCTTGGCCTGGTTCGTACCAACCAGCGTGGTTTCCATGTCGCGCTTGAGTTCCAGGCCCTTCAACATGACCTGATAGTCAAGCTCGTTGCCACGGCCGGCATGAATGACCGACTGCTGGGTGCCGGAGACCTGGGCCGACTTGCGCGAGATCTGGCAGATGTTGCCGAGACGAACGGTCGCGGTAACAGCGTCGGCAGTGATGTCGTCGCCTTCCAATTGGTAGTTGGTCGTGACAGCGGCAGCGAGAGCCTGGGTCTGCCACTCATGGTTCACGGCGGTCGCGGTTTCACGCGCGATGCTGGACATGAAGGGAGTATCGGTCGGGTCGATGCGATAGATGATGTTCGAGAGGTCTTCGCGGTTGCCTACGGCTTCGTAGGTCGCGAGAGCATTGGTCGGAAGTGCCATTGTAGTTCCTTATGATGCTTTGCGCTGGGCCATGAGCAACGCCAATGCGTCGTCTACAGAGCCGGT
>JAGWUU010000102.1 GCA_028868335.1 Sphingomonadales bacterium
GTAGGTGCGCTTGAACTGCTTTTCGGTGACGTCGCCGTAGTAGCCCTTGAGCTTCTGCTTGGCGCGCAGCTGGATGCCGAAGTCCGACAGCTTGCCCTTGCGGCGCTGGCCGTGCTGGCCGGGGCCGTAGGAGCGGCGGTTGACCGAGCTTTTCGGACGACCCCAGATGTTTTCGCCCATACGGCGATCGATTTTGTACTTCGACGAAGTGCGCTTCGACATGGCGCGTCGTGTCCTTCAATTTGCTTGCAGGGCACAGCGCCCCGCTTCTGGTCCGGAACCGCACCATTCCGCCGTTCACGGAATGCGAGCCAGGCTTCACCGGAGTGCCCGCTCAATTGCGAAGGCGCGCCTATTGCTGCGGCGCGGCGAAAAGTCAAGTGTTGCGCGGCCCCTTGCGCTCCAGCGCTGACAGCACTCCCCGCAAGGTACGGACCTCAAGGTGGTTCCAGCCCGGCTTGGTCAGCAGGTTGCGCAGGGTCCGGCGGGTTGCCGCGGCGCGGCTGGCGGGGAAGAAGTAGTCCTTGTGTTCAAGCAGCGCTTCGAAATGGCCGATCAGCCCCTCCAGTTCGTCCTGCGGGGCAGGGGGCAGAAGGTCTTCTGCCGGGGGCTGGGCCAGGTCCGCGCTCTTGGACCACTCGTAGGCCAGCAGGATCACCGCCTGGGCGAGGTTGAGCGAGCCAAATTCGGGGTTGATCGGCACGGTGACGATCGCCCGCGCCAGTGCAACGTCGTCGGTTTCAAGGCCCGATCGCTCCGGGCCAAACACAAGAGCGCACCGGCCGCTGGCTCGGCGGATTTCGCCCGCTGCTTCCTCGGGGGTAAGGACAGGTTTGGTCACGCCCCGCTTGCGTACAGTGGTGGCATAGACATGCGCGCAATCGGCCACCGCATCGGCGAGCGTGGGATAGACCTGTGCCTGTTCCAGCACCGCGTCGGCGCCGGCCGCCGCCGGACCGGCCGAAGGGTTGGGCCAGCCATCGCGCGGCTCGACAAGGCGCATTTCGGTCAAACCGAAATTGAGCATTGCCCTGGCGGCCTTGCCGATGTTCTCGCCCAGTTGCGGGCGCACCAGCACGACCACTGGCCTTGCGTCAGTGCTTGACGGCATCCCGCACCGAGCTGGCGAATTCCTCGAAATCGCGGGCTTCGGTGAAGTCGCGATAGACGCTGGCGAAGCGGATGTAGGCCACGGCGTCGAGCTGGCGCAGGCCGTCCATCACCATTTCGCCGATCGCGCGGCTGGCGACTTCGCCTTCGCCCAGCGTTTCCACCTGGCGCTGGACTCCCGAGACGAGCTGATCGATCCGTTCCTGGCTGATGCCACGCTTGCGGCAGGCAAGGGTGACGGATTGTTCGATCTTGCGGCGATCGAAGGGTTCGCGCCCGTCGTCGCTCTTGACCACGGTAATGTCGCGCAGTTGCACCCGCTCGAACGTGGTGAAACGCGCGCCGCATCCTTCGCACTGCCGACGGCGGCGGATTGCGGTGTTGTCCTCGGTGGGACGCGAATCCTTCACCTGGCTGTCGTCAAAGGCACAAAACGGACATCGCATAAGGAGTTACGGACGCAACCTCTTGTAGAGCATGATACCTGCCCCGGCGATCATGCCTACCGGCCACGAAACGATCGGCAGCAAGGCTCCCGCAACAGCACCCACCGCCGCGCCGGTCAGAACCGGCTTGGTCGAGGGGTGGTGCATGCCTTCCTTGGCCATGCCGGTGATTTCCACCTTGGCGTCCTGCAGCAGATCGTCGCTCATGGCATCAAGCCTCCGGGTATATCGGGAACCGGGCGCAGAGCGCCTCCACCTGATCGCGCACCCGCTGCTCGACCTGGCCATCGCCATCATCGCCGTTGCGGGCCATGCCGTCCACCACTTCCGCGATCAGGCGGCCGACGGTGCGGAACTCATCCTCGCCAAAGCCGCGGGTGGTTCCGGCGGGCGTGCCGAGGCGGATCCCCGAAGTAACGAAGGGCGAGCGTGCATCGAACGGGATGCCGTTCTTGTTGCAGGTCAGGTAGGCGCGATCGAGGCCCTTTTCCGCGGCCTTGCCGGTCACGTCCTTGGCCGTCAGGTCAACCAGCATCAGGTGGTTGTCGGTTCCGCCAGAAACGATGCGCAGGCCATGTTCGGTCAGCGATGCGGCCAGCGCGCGGGCATTGGCGACGACCTGGTTGGCATAGGCCTTGAACTCGGGCTGGAGCGCTTCACCGAACGCGACAGCCTTGGCGGCGATGACATGGACCAGCGGGCCACCCTGAAGCCCCGGGAAAACGGCCGAGTTGAACTTCTTGGCCAGATCCTCGTCATTGGTGAGGATCACGCCCGAGCGGGGGCCGCGCAGGCTCTTGTGCGTGGTGGTGGTCACGACATGGGCGTGAGGGAAGGGCGAGGGGTGCGCATCGCCAGCGACCAGGCCGGAGAAGTGGCTCATGTCGACCATCAGCCAGGCGCCGACTTCATCGGCGATCTCGCGGAACCGCTTGAAATCCCACACCCGCGAATAGGCGGTGCCGCCGGCAATGATGATCCTGGGCTTGTGCTCACGGGCGAGGCGGGCAACCTCGTCCATGTCGAGCAGTTCGTCGTCCTGGCGCACACCATAGGCGACCGGGTTGAACCACTTTCCGCTCATGTTGACCGGGCTGCCGTGAGTCAGATGACCGCCGGCGTTGAGATTGAGCCCCATGAAGGTGTCGCCGGGCTGGAGCAGGGCGAAGAACACCGCCTGGTTCATCTGGCTGCCCGAATTGGGCTGGACGTTGGCGAACTGGCAACCGAACAGCTTCTTCGCCCGTTCGATCGCCAGGTTTTCAACCACGTCGGCATATTCGCAGCCGCCATAGTAGCGCTTGCCCGGATAGCCTTCGGCATACTTGTTGGTGAAGACCGACCCCGTCGCCTCGAGCACGGCCTTGCTGGCGATGTTCTCGCTCGCGATCAGTTCGATCTTGTGCTGCTGGCGGCCGAGTTCGCCCTTGATCGCGGCGAAAACCTCGGGATCGGCAGCGCTGAGCGCGGCAGTGAAGAACCCGGCGGAGCGGATGGCGGGGTGAGCTTCAAGGGTGGTGGACACGGGGAAGTGCTCCTCAGCAGGTCGGATGGGAGAGCTTTTCGACACGGGCCACATGGCGGCCGCCAGCGAAAGGCGTGGAAAGGAAAGCGTCGAGGCAGGCCTTGGCCATGTCGATGCCGATCAGCCGTTCGCCCATGGCGATGACATTGGCGTCGTTGTGTTCGCGAGCCAGCGCGGCGGAGTAGGAATCGGTGACGCGGGCACAGCGGCAGGCCGGGTTGCGATTCACCGCGATGGAGATTCCGGTGCCGCTGCCGCACAGCGCCACGCCGAATTGCGCGGTGCCATCGGCGATGACCGAAGCGAGCTTGTAGCCGAAGTCGGGATAGTCGACCCGCTCCGCGCTGTCCGTGCCGAGATCGGCAACCTCATGCCCGAGGCCGATCAGGTATTCACGCAGTTCGGCCTTCAGGTCGAAGGCGGCGTGGTCGGATGCAATGGCAATGCGCATGGGTTCGCCCAGCCTCTGGAGGGTCAAGAATCGCTCGCGGTCGCATTAGTCGCGACTCGCTCTCAAGACCAGTCTCGCGGATAGATTTTCGCGGGAATGTCGGATTTAGCGCTTTGAAGGTTTGGCCTGTTTCTTGGCCAAGTATGCTATGACATCATCTCTGACGCTATTTTGGAATTCCTGCGCAACCTGCCGTAATTCCTTGAGATAATCCTGATTGACCGCAGCTACCGTCGGGTCTGCCACTAATTTGGGGCTTTCAGCGAGGAACCGTGATCCGGCAGGAGTATGAGCGAATTCACTGATCGACGTAAGTTCTTGCGGGGTAAATTTGTGCACATAGGCGCACGCAGTTGCATCAAGGATGCGGGGCAGGTGGCGGTCCAGCAGCGGACGCAACACCGTTGGAACGCTGCGCATCTTTGCGTTGAGCAGAGCCATCAGTTCGGGGTCCGACAAGTCGGGCTGCCAGGCAGTCCGAATTTGTTCGGTCAGGGCGGACAGCAGTTTTCCCAAATTGTCGCTTTGCGCTCCGTCCGGGAATGCAACCCCAACGATGGATCGCGCCTTTGCCAAATCGGTGGCGGCAGCCCCTTCGCAAGCGATAGAAGGTAACGGCCCCTGACTTTCTGTCGTGGCATTGGCCGGAGCAATGCCAAACACCAACACCGCGACAGCAATCAGAGGACGAAAGCTCATTGGTCGAGGAAGCTCCGCATCTTGCGGCTGCGGCTTGGGTGTTTGAGCTTCCTCAGCGCCTTGGCCTCGATCTGGCGGATGCGTTCGCGCGTCACCGAGAACTGCTGGCCGACTTCCTCGAGCGTGTGATCGGTGTTCATGCCGATGCCGAAGCGCATGCGCAGCACGCGCTCTTCGCGCGGGGTGAGCGATGCCAGCACCCGCGTCACGGTTTCCTTGAGGTTGGCCTGGATCGCCGCGTCGACCGGGATCACCGCGTTCTTGTCCTCGATGAAATCGCCGAGGTGCGAATCCTCCTCGTCGCCGATCGGCGTTTCGAGGCTGATCGGCTCCTTGGCGATCTTCATCACCTTGCGAACCTTTTCGAGCGGCATGGAAAGGCGCTCGGCCATTTCCTCGGGCGTGGGCTCGCGGCCCTGCTCGTGGAGGAACTGGCGGCTGGTGCGGACCAGCTTGTTGATCGTCTCGATCATGTGGACCGGGATGCGGATGGTGCGGGCCTGGTCGGCGATCGAACGGGTGATCGCCTGGCGGATCCACCAGGTGGCGTAGGTGCTGAACTTGTAGCCGCGGCGGTATTCGAACTTGTCGACCGCCTTCATCAGGCCGATGTTGCCTTCCTGAATGAGATCAAGGAATTGCAGGCCGCGGTTGGTGTATTTCTTGGCGATCGAAATCACCAGTCGCAGGTTCGCCTCGACCATTTCCTTCTTGGCGATGCGCGCTTCGCGCTCGCCCTTCTGAACCATGTTGACGATCCGGCGAAACTCGGGGAGCGCCATGCCGGTGGCAGCGGCGATATCGGCCACCTCAGCCCGAATCCGTTCGACCGGGTCAACTTCGTTGGCGGCGAAGGCGGCCCACTTCTTGTCCTTGGTCGACTGCGCCTGAAGCCAGCCGTCGTCCAGCTCATGCCCGACGTAGCTGTCAAGGAAGTCCTTGCGGTTGACCTTGTGCCGTTCGGCGAGGCGCAGCATCTGCCCGCCCAGGGCGGTCAGCCGGCGGTTGAAGGCGTAGAGGTTGTCGACCAGGTATTCGATCTTGGTCGCGTGGAACTGCACCGATTCGACCTGCGCGGTCAGGTCCTCGCGCAGTTGCTGGTACTGCCGCTCCTTGGCGGCGGGGAATTCCCCGCCCATGCCCATCGCCTCAAGCCGGTCGGCCTGGATCTTCTCGAACTTGCGGAACAGCGAGGTGATCAGCGCGAACTTCTCAAGCGCGTCGGGCTTGAGCTGGGCTTCCATCTGGGCGAGGCTGAGGGTGTTGTCCTCCTCGTCGTCCTCTGCCGGACGGCGGGCGCGGCGCTCGATGCCGTCCTCGTCCTCGTCGCCGTCGGACGATTCCTCTTCCTCGACGTCTTCCTCTTCCTTGTAGGACGGGCCGGCGGTGGCTTCGCTGATTTCGCCGTCGCCATCTTCCTCACCGTCTTCGGTCAGGTTTTCGGGCTGCGGCTCCTTCGACAGCATGGCGTCGAGATCGAGGATCTCGCGCAGCTGCATTTCCTCGTTGTTGAGGGCTTCGGACCACTGGATGATGGCGTGGAAGGTGATCGGGCTTTCGCACAGGCCCAGGATCATGGTGTCGCGACCGGCCTCGATCCGCTTGGCGATGGCGATTTCGCCCTCGCGGCTGAGCAGTTCGACCGCGCCCATTTCGCGCAGGTACATCCGCACCGGATCGTCGGTGCGTTCGATCACTTCCTTCTTCTTCACCAGGTCCGGGCGCTCGGCCATGCCCTCGGGCTGGTCGTCGATCTCGTCGACTTCCTTCTCCTCGGGATCGACCGCATCCTCGTCGCTCTCGACGATGTTGACCCCCATCTCGCTGATCGCGGACATGATGTCCTCGATCTGCTCGCTGGTCATCTGGTCCTGGGGCAGCGCCTCGTTCAACTCGTCAACGGTGATCACGCCGCGGCGCTTGGCCCGGGCGATCAGCTTCTTGATCGATGCTTCGTTGAGGTCGATCAGGGGAGCGTCGCCGCCTTCCTTCTCGGTGCCGGTAAAATCTTCGTCCATCAGTCCGCCATAGTTATTCGATCGGGGCCGCATCATCGGAAGCGGCAGCGCGCGCGCTGGCCATTTGCCGCAGACGCGCGTCGAAAGCCAGCTTTCTCTTCAGCAGCCGCTGTTGTTCGGCATAGGCCCCTTCGGAAAGGTCACGCTCGAACCGCGCCGTAGCTTCCGCGAGCGCCGCGTCAAGCGCCGGTCTTTCGACCAGCAGCGCGATCGCCTGGGCCAGATCGGCCCGGGCCGCTTCGACCGGCGCGGCATCGGACAGAAAGCCGAAGCGCAGCGAGGCATACTCTTCAGGGGCGGGGGGTGCCATTCCCCGTTCCGCCAATATGGTAAGCAAAGCCGCACTTTCAAGCGGTTCATCGCTGTCCGCCGCATCGACCAGCACGGCAAAGCGCGGATCGCGCATGGGCGAGTGGGCGAGGGCATCGGCGTGGCGCGCCAGTTCGCCTGGATGGCGCAGCAATCCGGCCAGAATCGCCGCGCTGAGGGCGTCGCGCGCACCGCTGCCGGTCGCGCGGCGCAGGCGCGTGGTCTGTTGCGGATCGCGCTGGGCGACGGGCGCTGCGCCCCGGCGCGGTGGCTGCCACGCCCGCTCCTCGCGCCGGGGAAAGGCGAAGGCAGAGAAACGCTCGGTCAGGTCCCGTCGATAGAGCGCCTGAATGTCGCGATCGGCGATCGTCTCGACGTGGGCCATCAGCCGGGCCTTCAAACCGGCCTTGTCCTCGGGCGAGGTCAGCGGGGCGGCGTCGCGTTCGTGTTCCCAGATCAGGTCGAGCAGACCGATCGGCTTGGCCAGCAGGGCTTCAAGCGCGCCAACGCCATCGCGCTTGATCAAGTCATCGGGGTCCATGCCCGCCGGGAGTCGCACGATCCTGAGGCTGTGCGCCGGACGCAGCATCGGCAGGGCGCGGGCGGCGGCGCGCATCGCTGCGCGCTGGCCGGCGGTATCGCCATCGAAGCACAGGATCGGTGTTTCGACCATCCGCCACAGCATCTCGAGCTGGCGCTCGGTCAGCGCCGTGCCCATCGGCGCAACCGCCTCGCCAATTCCTGCGGCGGCCAGCGCGATCACGTCCATCTGTCCTTCGACCACCACGACCCGCCCGGATTGGCGCGAGGCAGGTGCGGCGCGGTGGAGGTTGAACAGCGTTCGCCCCTTGTCGAACAAGGGGGTGTCGGGCGAATTGATGTACTTGGGCGCGTCCTTCTTCTCGGCATCGAGAATCCGCGCGGCAAAGCCGATCACCCGACCCCGCGCGTCGTGGATCGGCATGGTCAGCCGATCGCGGAAGCGGTCGTAAGGCTCCTTGTCATCGACGGCGATGCGCAGCCCTGCCTCGACCAGCATGGTTTCGTCGAATTGCTTGAGCGCAGACTTGAGTGCCTGCCGCCCACCCGGCGCGAAACCGAAACCGAACCGTTCCATCGTGTGCGCGTCAAACCGGCGCGATGCGAGGTAGTCACGCGCCCGCGCACCCTCCGGCGTATCAAGCTGTGCCCGATACCAGCCCTGCGCCGCCGCCAGAACATCATGCAGCCCGGCCTGTTTCTCGGCCCGTTCCGCCGCGCGCGGATCGGGGGCGGGGACCTCCATCCCGGCCTCGGCAGCCAGCTCCTTGACCGCGTCCATGAAGGCCAGGCCGCGCTGGTCGGTCATCCAGCGGATCACATCGCCATGCGCTCCGCAACCGAAGCAGTGGTAGAATCCCTTCTGGTCGTTGACGTAAAAGCTGGGCGATTTCTCGTTGTGGAACGGGCAGCAGGCCTTGAACTCATGCCCCGCCTTGGTCAGCCGCGTCGTCCGCCCGATCACGCTGGACAGCGTGACCCGGGCGCGCAGTTCGTCAAGCCATTGGGGGCTAAGCATCAGGCCCCACCGTCACGAAGTCGACGGTTCCACAAGCTCCCCTCCCGCCTGCGGGAGGGGTTGGGGGAGGGCATATTATCCAACGCCTGCCCGATCACCGTCAAAACTCCGTCCAGATCGTCCAGAACCTCGTTGTTCCAGAACCGCAGCACCTTGTAACCCTGCGCGTTGAGGAAGCGGGTGCGGCGTCCGTCATATTCGGTGGAAAAGGCGTGCTGGTTTCCGTCCAGCTCGATCACCAACCGCCTCTCCCCCGATGCGAAATCGCAGATGAACTGTCCCACCGGAAATTGACGGTTGAAGCGGACTCCGCGCAATTTCCGAGCGCTGAGATGAAGCCAGAGCTTTCGCTCAGCTTCGGTTGCGTTGTTGCGCAATACGCGCGAGCGGGCTGTCGGACGCGCATAACCCTTGTCGTTCTCCTTGAACCAGGCGTCGTTCAACAGGCCCTCCCCCGACCCCTCCCGCAGGCGGGAGGGGAGATGGTGGCAAATCAGGCCAGGGCCGATTTGACGAATTGGCTGGCCTTGCCCATGTCCACCTGCGCCCCATGGCGCGCCTTCAGCTCGGCGATTACCTTGCCCATGTCCTTGATCGAACTGGCACCGAGTTCCGCCTTGATCGCCTCGATCGCAGCCTTCACCTCGTCCTCGCCCATCTGTGACGGGAGGAATTCCTCGATAACCGCCAGTTCGGCCTTTTCGGCATCGGCCAATTCCTGGCGGCCGCCCTGTTCATAAAGCGTGATCGATTCGCGGCGCTGCTTGGCCATTTTCTGCAGGACATCGACGACGATCACGTCATCTTCCGGCACATTGGTTGCCGTGCGCAGTTCAATGTCCTTGTCTTTCAGCTTGGCCAGGATCAGGCGGACGGCGGCAAGACGGGGCTTGTCGCCCGCCTTCATGGCCGAAACCTGCGCGGCCTTGATGGTATCGCGAAGCATATGGTCCTTCGAATAGGTTTGCGGTTGGGGAAAGGCGGGACCCTAGCTCAAAGATTCCGGTTTTCATAGGTTGACCATGCGGGATTAGGGGTCTAGCCGCCGAGCCTTAGCGACATTGCTGGAAACCCTAAGAACGGAGCGCCTCTTCATGGCCGACGCCGCCACCTCGCACGCGCAGCAACCTGCTGGCGCGACGGGAGTCCTTGTGCTTGCCGATGGCACCGTGCTGTGGGGCAAGGGCTTCGGCGCGGAAGGCGCCGCGGTGGGCGAAGTGTGCTTCAACACCGCGATGACCGGGTACGAGGAGATCATGACCGATCCCTCCTACGCGGCGCAGATCGTCACATTCACCTTCCCGCACATCGGCAACGTCGGCGTCAACGACGAAGACCTTGAGGCCCAGGTCGAAGGCGCGGTTGGCTGCGTGGTGCGTGAGGAGGTGACCGCGCCGTCGAACTTCCGCAGCCAAGGCACCTTTGGCGAGTGGCTGGCGGGCAAGGGCAAGATCGGCCTGTCCGGGATCGACACCCGCGCGCTGACCCGCCGCATCCGCCTGTTCGGTGCGCCGAACGCGGTGATCGCGCACAGCGCCGATGGCAAGTTCGACCTGCCCGAGCTGCTCAAGCGCGCGCAGGACTGGCCGGGGCTCGAAGGCATGGACCTCGCCCGCGTCGTTTCGCGGCACGAGGCGCAGGAGTGGGAAGGGGGCACCTGGACCCTGGGCAAGGGCTATGCCCGCAGCCCCCGCGCCACGCGCCCGCACGTGGTCGCGATGGATTTCGGGGCCAAGGACAACATCTTCCGCAACCTCGATCACGCCGGCGCGCACGTGACCGTGGTGCCGGGCCAGACCTCGCTTGAGGACGTGCTGGCCCTCAAGCCCGACGGCGTGTTCCTCTCCAACGGCCCTGGCGATCCGGCGGCGACGGGGATCTACGCCGTGCCGGTGATCCAGGGCCTCTTGGAACGCGACGTGCCGCTGTTCGGCATCTGCCTTGGCCACCAGATGCTCGGC
>JAGWUU010000103.1 GCA_028868335.1 Sphingomonadales bacterium
TGCAAGCATAACAAAGTTGAAAGTTGGTTCAACTTTTATATAAGGCGCGACAGAAGGCCGCCCGATGGGCTGCCCACAGATTCCTAGGGAGAGGTTCCTGATGCACGCGCACACCCTGCTTTGCCGTACTTCGCTGATCGCGAGCGCCGTTTTCAGCCTGTCGGCCACCCCGACCTTCGCCCAGACGGCGACCGAGGCCACCGCAAGCGCGGATGACGGCGCGATCATCGTTACCGCCCGCCGCCGCGAGGAAACGCTGACCAACGTGCCGATCGCGATCACCGCCATTTCGGGCGAGCAACTGGCCAACCAGGGTGCGACGGACATCACCGCGATCGCCGACCAGGCGCCCAACGTAACGCTGGAAAGCTCGCGCGGGACCAATTCCACGCTCTCCGCTTTCATCCGCGGCGTCGGCCAGCAGGATCCGGTTTCGGGCTTCGAGCAGGGTGTCGGCATCTACCTGGATGATGTTTATCTCAACCGTCCCCAGGCTGCCGTGCTCGACATCTACGACGTCGAGCGCATCGAGGTACTGCGCGGACCGCAGGGGACGCTCTATGGCCGCAACACCGTCGGCGGCGCGGTCAAGTACGTGACCCGGCAACTGGATGACGCTGCCCACTTTTCGCTGCGCGGCACATACGGCACGGCCAACCAGGCCGACGGCGTGATCACTGCGAGCACTCCGATCGGCAATGGCGTGGTTCGCGTCGGCGGCTCGGTGGCCCGGCTGACCCGTGGCGGCTTCGGCACCAACCTCACTACCAATCAGGATAACTACAACAAGAACATCTGGGCTGGTCGCGGCACCGTGGAAATCCACGCGACCAACTTCTTCGCGCGGCTTTCGGGCGACTATACGCACGACAGGTCCAACGCGCGCGGCGGCCATCGCCTGATGATCGGCGCGAAAAGCGGCGCCCCGATCCTGGCCAACGTGTTCGACACCCAGGGTGGCCTGACCTCGCCCAGGCAGGATGTCGAGGCTTGGGGTGGCACGCTGTTCCTCGAAGGCCATCCGACCGACAGCCTGACCTTCCGGTCGATCACGTCGCACCGCAAGGACAACAGTTCCTCGCCGATCGACTTCGACGCCCTGCCCGCGGTCGATGTCGACGTTCCGGCATTCTACCGGAACAGCCAGACCAGCCAGGAATTGCAGGTGCTTTATGACAAGGGGCCGATTCACGGCCTGGCGGGCTTCTACTATCTCAACGCCTCGGCCCTGACCCAATTCGACGTGCGCCTGTTCACCACGATCAATGGCTTCACCGCCTATACCAACGCCGACGTCCGCACCGAGACGATGGCGGGCTTCGCCAACGTAACCTTCGACCTTTCCGAGCAGTTCAGCCTTGAACTGGGCGGCCGCTACACCTGGGACAAGCGCAAGGCCTATATCCTGCGCCAGAACTACTTGGGCGGCGGATCGCCGGTGTTCGGCGGGGCGGGCATTGCCTTTGGCGCGCCATCGACCAACTTCCGCGGCGAAAGCGCCTTCCGCAAGTTCACTCCCAAGGCCTCGCTGGCGTGGAAGCCGAACAGCGACAACACGCTCTACGCCTCCTATTCGCAGGGCTTCAAGGGCGGCGGGTTCGATCCGCGCGGGGTCGGCACCAATGCCCCCGACCTGAACGGTGACGGCATCCGCCAAGACAGCGAAGTCGCCAGCTACCTCAGCTTCCGCCCCGAAAAGGTCGACAGCTACGAAGTTGGCTACAAGACCCGCCTGTTCGACCGCAAGCTTTCGCTCAACCTCGCCGCGTTCCACGCCGACTATACCAACGTGCAGATTCCCGGCTCGGTCGCCTGCACCGTTTCGGGCCTGCCCAGCTTCTGCGGTGTCGTGTCCAACGCAGGCAAGGCCCGGCTGCAAGGCATCGAGGCCGAGGCGCGGCTGCATGCCGGCGGGCTGACCCTGACCGGATCGCTTGGCTATATCGACGCCAAGTTCCTCAAGTACATCACCAACATCGGCAACACGCCAACCGACGTCGCGGCCAACCGCAAGATCCAAAACACCCCCGCCTGGACCGGAAACGTCGGCGCGAACTACGGCGTCGCGCTGGGCGAGGGCCGGGTCGACCTGGGCGCGGGCCTGACGTTCAAGAGCAAGACCTATCAGTTCGAGCTGCCCAACCCCTATCTCGACCAGCCGGCCTACTCGTTGGTCGACGCCAGCCTGGTCTATCACGCCAGGGGCAATCGCTGGTCGATCGGAGTGTTCGGCAAGAACCTGACCGACAAGCGCTACGTCACTTCGGGCTACAGCTACATCTCGGTCAATCCGACCACCGGCGCCCCCAATCTCAACGCATCGGGCCAGCCGATCCCGACGCTTGGCAAGGAAGGGATTCTGACCGCCTATTATGGCAACCCGCGCCAGGTTTATGTGACCGCAACGCTGAATTTCTGAAGGCTTCCTCCCCGTCAGGATCGTCCTCCAACGGTCCTGTACGATTGACTGGCCGCGTTGATCTTCGGATCAGCGCGGCCTTTTCAATATGACATAGACCGCCCCCGCCCCGCCATGCTTGCGGTGGGCGCCGCGCACGGCGGCGATACGGTGAGCGTGGGTGCCGTGTGCCAGCCAGTCGAGCAGCTTGGCACGGATCGCGCCGCGCCGCTCTCCGCGATCGGCAGCTTCGACCGGGCGCGGTCGCCCGGTGATCACCAGAACCACCCGCGCGCCCAGCGCCACCGCCTGGGACAGCCCGTGATCCAGTCGCGAATGGGCCGCGTCCAGCCCGTGGCCGTGCAGATCGAGCGTGAAATCGGGATGAACCTCCGCGCGGGAGAGCTTGCGCTCCCACGATCCGTCGAGGCCGTGGCGATCGAGCGGACGAGGCTTCGCTGGCTCCGGGGAGCGGGGCGGCGGACTGGCAAACCCGGTGGAGGGTATGACCGGCTTGGCGCGTCCTTGCGCGGCCTGTGCCGGAGCTGAGTCGGCTCCACCAGCCTGTGGTTGCTCCGCTGCGCCGTTTCGGGGAGGCAGCTTCCTTAGCGGAGTGACCGTCCTTGCCACGCGGCTCCACAGCTCCGCCTCTTCGCGGCTGAGCCCGCGCGGACGGCGCATCACCGCACGCCCAGACGCTGGAGCGTTCCCTTGGGGAGCAGCAGCACGGCGTCGCCCCGCCCGCTCATCCCGCCAGCGGTCAGCCGTGCCGAGGCGCCCGCACCCCAGAAACTGTCGAAGCGGTTTGCGCCCTTGATCGCCCCGCCGGTATCCTGTGCGATCCACAGTCCGTTCGCTTCCGGGCGATCGAGCGAAAGCCACACCGGCGCACCCAGCGGAACGAAGGCCGGGTCGGCGGCAACACTGCTGTTCGCCCGCACCGGCACGCCCAGCGCCCCCAGCGGTCCGTCCCCGGTCAGTTCCTTGAAGAACACATAGCTCTGGTTCTGGCGCATCAGCGCCTTGCCGTCATCAGGATGCTCGTGGATGTACTGCATGATCCCCTGCATCGAACCGGCATATTGCCCCGGCCCTGTGCCGAGCAGCCCGCGTGTCCGCATTACCCCGCCGATCCCGGTGTAAGGCAGGCCGTTCTGCCCGGCATAGCCGATCCGCATCACCGAGCCATCGGGTGTGCGCAACCGGCCCGAGCCCTGGACCTGAAGGAAGAACAGCTCGACCGGATCGGCGGCCCAGGCGATCTCCAGCCCCTTGCCCATCAGGACCCCGTCGTCGATCGCGGCGCGATCGTAGTAGGGCTGGAATTGCCCGTTGGCGTCGTAACGCCCAAGCGGCTGGGCTCCCTTTTCGGTCGGCAGGGCATCGCCCTCGCGCGCCCGGACCAGATCGGGCGGCACGCTGTAAACCGGAACGTCGTAACCGGGCTGGCGGGTCCGCACCCCGGCGATCTCGGGTTCGTAGTAGCCCGTGACATAGGCCTTGCCGTCCCCCACCCGAACCGGTTCGAGCCAGGCCGGGAAGAAGCTCGCAGCCTGCCGGGCAGGCCAGGTGGCGGCGGCAACGCAAGCTGGCTTCCAGTCTTCCGGTCGCGTGAGTCCCGAATCGTCGCTGCGGGTGGTGAGGCGCGGGCAGCTTTCCCTGAACGATGCAAGCGCCGCGGCCGCATCGTCAGTGCCCAGGCCAAGCGAAGCGATCGACGGACCGGCGACGACCCCGGCAAGCAGGGCCGTGGCCGGAGGCGGCGGCGCGACAACGGTTGGCGGCGTAGTGGGTGGGGGCACGCGCGGCGGCGGGATGATCCGTCCGCAAGCGGCCAGCAGTGCAATCAGGGCAAGCGCAGCCAGCCGGCGCACGGGCTGCCGCGCCATGATCGTTCAGGCCTCGTCGGTTTCTTCGAGCAGCCAGTCCGGGCTTGCCGCACCAACGTTGCGGCTGAAGGTCCACATGTCGCGCGCTTCGACGGCATCGTCGAGCGAACCGGCGATCATCTGACCTTCCGCATTGCGCGTAACCGCCGCAATGTCAGCCAGGAACCGCACGGTGACGCGCGCCATCGGTGCCTGGTACGAAGCGGCAACGATGGTTGCCTCCTCGATCCGCACCAGGCGGTTGTCGAGCTTTTCGCCAGCGGCTTCGCGCGCGTCGACCGCGGCGGTGAAGCCCGTCAGCACGTCAGCGTCGCACAGATGCGCCAGCGCCTCGCGGTCGCCTTTCCAGAACGCTTCGAGGACCATGCGATAGGCCGACTTGGCGCCATCGACGAAGGCCAGCGTATCGAAGCGGCGGTCAGCCGCGGAAATTTCCTTGAGCCCGCGCTCTATTGCCGGTGTTACGCCGGGAACCAGCGCGCGCGGCGGCATGGCGCCGGGTTGGCCACCCGTCAATTCCGGCGTCACCGGGCGCGGCGCGGCATCGCCCTTGGGTTCGAAACGCGGCTGGACGGGCCGCTCTTCATGCTCGGCACGGCGGCCCAGCACGGAATAGAGCCGCAGCCCGAGAAAGGCTGCCACCATGGCCAGGATGACGATTTCTACGGTCTTGTCCACGAATCCAGTCCTTGCCGCCACGCCGCGGCCTTGCGTCACTCTAACGCCAGATAGGTATCATTGACAAATGAACAACGCGTGGACGGCCTGCCCTGTGCAATTTTTGCGGCCAAGTCGTGACATGGATGCGTCACTTCCAGCCGCACCCCTGTCAAGCCCGCCGCCCCGCTTAGTCGTTGCCGCTGGCCCATGCGAGTGCTAGGCGCGCCGCCAACAGTTCCTTCTTGTTCAAGAAAGTTTACCCGACCATGTCCGACGACGGCAGCATCATCACCGACCTTGGCCTCCAGACCCCTGCCCCCAATGGCGCGGACACCTCGCCCGCCGCCGGGATCATCTCGCAGTATGTCAAGGATCTGTCGGTCGAAAACCCGAACTCGCCGGATTCGTTCCAGTGGCAGGATCCGCCGCAGATCGACGTGCAGTTCAACATCAGCGCCCAGACGCTGACCGACGAGGTGAGCGAAATCGCCCTCAAGATCGAGATCACGTCGAAGTGCCAGGCCGGGACGGCCTTCATCGTCGACCTGACCTATGCCGGGTTGGTCGGGATGCGCAATCTCGACGAAGCCTCGATGCATGCCTTCACCTATGCCGAAGCGCCGCGCATCCTGTTCCCCTTCGCCCGCCGCGTCGTGGCCGATGCCGTGCGCGATGCCGGTTTCCCGCCGCTGCTGCTTGAGCCGATCGATTTCAACGGTCTCTATGTCCAGCAGCTTCAGGCGCAGCAGGCCGAGGGCGGCGATGTCCCGGCGACCGACGCCTGATCGGGTAATAGCCCAATTGCCTTTCGCCCGCTCAGCCTGAGCTTGTCGAACGCTACGCCCATGGCCAACCGCTGCGCGCGTGATGTCGGCAAGCCGGGCACGGGCGGAGCGGCGAATGCCGGGGGAGGGCTGAGATGAGCCTGATAAAGAACGTCGGCACCATCGGCGGCCTTACCGCCGTCAGCCGGGTGTTCGGCTTCGCCCGCGACATGCTGTTCGCAAGGCTGTTCGGCGCAGGGCTGGCCGCCGACGCTTTCCAGCTTGCGTTCACCCTGCCCAATACCTTCCGCCGCCTCTTTGCCGAGGGCGCGTTCAGCGTGGCCTTCGTGCCGATGTATTCGAAGAAGCTCCACGGCGAAGAGGGCGAGGATGGCGCGGCGCACTTCGCCAACGATGTGCTCTCGGTGTTCGTCTGGGTGCTGTTCGGCTTTTCGCTGCTGTGCATCGCCGGGATGGAAGGGATCGTCTGGCTGCTGGCGCGCGAGTACCACTCGGTGCCCGGCAAGTTCGAACTTTCGGTCACGCTGTCGCGGATCACCTTCCCCTACCTTGGACTGATCAGCGTGGTTGCCCTGCTGTCGGGCATTCTCAACACCCGATCGCGCTTCGGGCCGGGAGCCATCGCGCCGATCCTGCTCAACCTGTGCCTGATCGGCGCCATGGGCTGGAGCTGGTTCTACGGCCTGCCCGACCATGCCAAGGCCTACGCACAAAGCTGGGCCGTGGCCGCCGCCGGAGTCCTGCAACTGTCGTACCTGTGGTGGTCGGTGCGGCGTGCGGGGGTGCGGCTGAAGTTGCACCGGCCGCGCATGACGCCCGATACCAAAGTGCTGCTGTGGCGGATCTTTCCGGCAACCTTCGGCGCGGGAATCTACCAGCTCAGCCAGTTGGCCGACACCTTCTTCGCCACCAGCCTCAAGCAGGGATCGCTGACCCTGTTGAAGATGGCGGACCGCCTCAACCAGATGCCGCTGGGCATCGTCGGGATCGCGCTCGGCACGGCAATTCTCCCCACCCTGTCGCGGCACATCGCCAGCGGTGACGAAAAGGGCGCGGCCAAGCTGCAGGGCCGGGCGATCGAACTTGCCACACTGCTCACCGTCCCCGCCGCCTTCGCGCTGGGAGTCTGCGCCCCGGCCTTCGTCAACGCCTTCTTTGTCGGCGGCAAGTTCAAGCCTGAGGATGGGCTGATCATGTCGGACATCGTCGTCGCGCTGGTCTGCGGCCTGCCCAGCTACGTCCTGGTCAAGGTGCTGGAGCCGGGATACTTCTCGCGCGGAGACACCCGCACCCCGGTTATGACCGCGGCGACTGCGCTGAGCTTCAACATCTTTCTCAACCTGGTGGTTGTCCGCCCCTTCGGCATCGTCGGCCTCGCCGCGGCGACGGCCTGTTCGGCCAGCCTCAACTGCCTGCTGCTCTACGCCAACCTCCATCGCCGCGGTCACTTCCGTTTCGACGCCAGGCTGCTGTCGCGGATCGTTCGCCAGATCATCGCCTCGGCAGCAATGGCGGGCGTGTTGTGGTTCGTGCTGCAACGGACAATGCCGCTCTATTCGGGGACGGTGCTGACCAAGGTTGGCGGCATCATGCTGCTGGTGGCGATCGGCCTGCTGGTCTATGCGGCGGTCGCCTGGGCGATCGGCGCCGTTGACAGGGAGGACCTTGCCATTCTCGCCCGCCGCCGCAGCGCCAAGCCCATCGACGAAGAAATTCCGGGATTCTGAAGGTAAAGTCCATGCGTATCGTTTCCGGCATCCAGCCCACCGGCAGCCTCCACCTCGGCAACTACCTGGGTGCCATCCGCAACTGGGTGAAGATGCAGGATGAGGTCGCGGCGGGCGGTGGGCAGAGCCTCTATTTCCTCGCCGACCTTCACGCGATCAGCCAGCCGCACGTTCCGGCAGAGCTGGCCGCCAACACGCGCGAGATGGTCGCGGCGCTGGTTGCCTGCGGGATCGATCCCGATCGCTCGGTACTGTTCAACCAGACCCAAGTGCCCGCCCATGCCGAACTGCAATGGCTGCTGAACGGCACCGCGCGGATGGGCTGGCTGAACCGGATGACCCAGTGGAAGGACAAGGCCGGCAAGAACCGTGAAGGGGCCAGCGTCGCGCTGTTCACCTACCCGGTACTCCAGGCCGCCGACGTGCTGCTTTACCAGGCCACCCACGTTCCGGTGGGCGAGGACCAGAAGCAGCACCTCGAACTGGCACGCGACATCGCCCAGAAGTTCAACAACGACTTCGCCAGCGAAGCCGCACCCGTCTTTACTCTGCCCGATCCGATCATTCCACCCGAGGCCGCGCGGATCATGTCGCTGCGCGACGGTAACGCCAAGATGAGCAAGTCCGACCCTTCGGACATGAGCCGCGTCAACCTCACCGACGATGCCGACACGATCATGCAAAAGGTGAAGAAGGCCAAGACCGATCCCGAGCCCCTGCCCTCGGACAAGGCTGGACTGGACGGACGGCCCGAGGCGACAAATCTTGTCGGGATCTACGCGGCGATGGCCGGCGAAACGGTCGATGGCGTGCTGGCGCGGTTCGGCGGCGAAGGCTTTGGCCGGTTCAAGCCGGCGCTGGGCGAATTGCTGGTCGAAAGCCTCGCCCCGATCAACGCGCGTTTCATCTCGCTGCGCGAGGATCGCGCCGCGCTCGACGCGATCCTCGCCAAAGGGTCAGCCAGGGCGCGCGAACTTGCCGCGCCGACCCTGGCCGCGACCTATGATGCGCTGGGGCTGGTGCGCGGTTGATCGACCGACGCGGCCCGCGTCTTGATTCGGAAATCCATCGCCTCCCCCTCTCTGATCGCATTGGCGCCCGTCAGCAGCCTTGCGCCCGGCCCATTCAACCGCGATTAAGCAGCATGGGCGCAAACCGTCGCTAATTTTACACTTTTCGCCGTTCGCTCGCACGATTCGCCAGCGGAACGATCAGGAGGAAGGGCAGCATGTCGCACGAAAACACCTCATTGACGCGTTGGGTCAAGGCGGCACTGGTGCCGATCCTGCTCGCCGCGCTGGCGGCCTGCGCGCAGCCTTTCAATGCCAAGGTTTCCCGATTCCAAAGCCAGCTTCCGGCACCGCAGGGGCAGACCTTCGCCGTGGTTGCCGATGATCCGGCTTTGGCGGGCGGACTTGAATTCGCGCAATATGCCCGGCTGGTCGAGGCTCAGCTCGTCAAGCAGGGCTATACCCCGGCCAATCCCGAGGCGGCGACCATGCTGGTCCGCTTTGACTATGGCGTCGACAAGGGCCACGAAAAGGTCACCCGCAATCCCGGTTACTATCGCGATCCGTTCTGGAACCCGTGGTACGGCTACGGCCTTGGCGGCTATGGCTACCGGCCCTATTGGGGCAGCTACTATCGCCCGAACCGGATGTGGGGTTACGGCTGGTACGATCCGTTCTTCGATGACGGGTATGACAGCTACACCGTCTATACGAGCGGGATCAGCCTGAAGATCGATCGCAAGGGCGATGGCAAGCGGCTGTTCGAAGGCAAGGCTGAAGCCGCCTCGCTGTCGAACCGGCTGAGCTATCTCGTCCCCAACCTGGTCGAGGCGATGTTCACCGGATTCCCCGGCAATTCGGGTGAAACCGTGCGAATCTCGGTGGCGCCGGAAAAGAAGAAGAACTGATTTTCGGGCGCAACGGCCGAAGCTGAAGGGGCGGGTCCAGTCGGGCCCGCCCTTTTCGCGTCAGGACCCCAGTGCGACCACCCCGCCGGTCGAGCCGAAGCCGCCCTCGCCGCGTACCGTTTCGTCCAGTTCGTCGACCGCGAGCCATGATGCGCGGGTGACCGGGGCTAGCACCAGTTGCGCCACGCGATCGCCGCGGCGCACCTCGAAAGGATCGGCGCCGTGGTTGATCAGGATGACCTTCAGTTCGCCGCGATAGTCACTGTCGATCGTACCGGGGCTGTTGGGCACTGAAATGCCATGCTTGAGCGCGAGGCCCGAGCGCGGGCGGACCTGAATCTCGTAGCCAGGCGGAATCGCCAGTGCGAGGCCGGTTGCCACGGCATGGCGCGCGCCTGGCGCCAGGGTCACGTCCTCAGCCGCAAGAACATCCATGCCCGCTGCGCCGTGGGTGGCATAGACGGGCAGGTCCAGCCCGTCGGAATGCGGCAAGCGCTTAACGAGAACCGGAACCGAGGGTTGCGAGTGCATCAGCGATCCTTTCGACGAGCGCAACGGCGACTTCGCCCTTTGGCATCTTGGGCAGGTCTTCAACACCCGCCTCGCTGACGATATGCACCGAATTGGTTTCGCCGCCCATCACGTCGCCCGAAACGTCGTTGGCGACGATCCAGTCGGCGCCCTTGCGCTTGCGCTT
>JAGWUU010000104.1 GCA_028868335.1 Sphingomonadales bacterium
TCATCCCCGACATCGAGACGATCTGCTCGAAACTTCCCGCTACCCGCCAGACCTTGCTGTTCAGCGCGACCATGCCGCCGCCGATCAAGAAACTGGCCGACAAGTTTCTGAGCAATCCGAAATATATAGAGGTTGCGCGACCCGCCTCGACCAATACCAATATCGCCCAGCACAAGGTTGCCGTCGCCACCCGGCAAAAGCGCGAGGTGCTGCGCCACCTGCTGCGGACGGACAACGTTTCTACCGCGATCGTGTTCTGCAACCGCAAGACCACCGTGCGCGAACTCAACAAGAGCCTCCAGAGCCACGGCTTCGCCAGCGGGGAAATCCATGGCGACATGGACCAGCCTGCGCGCCTGGCTGAATTGCAACGCTTCAAGGACGGCAAGATCAACATCCTGGTCGCTTCCGACGTTGCCGCGCGCGGGCTCGACATCAAGGGCGTCAGCCACGTATTCAACTTCGATACGCCGTGGCACCCGGACGATTACGTCCATCGCATCGGCCGGACCGGTCGCGCCGGTGCGACAGGCCGCGCCTTCACCCTCATCGCGCCCGATGACGCCGAAGCGATCGACAATGTCGAGAAGCTCACCGGCGGCAAGATTCCGGTGTTCGAGGTGGCGCTGGAAGGCGGGGCGGAACGTCCGCGCCGCGAGGGTCGCGACGACAAGCCTCGCCAGAGCAAGCAGCGCGAGGATGCGCCACGCGAGGATAGGCCACGCGAGGATAAACCGCGCGAGGACAGGCCCCGCCGCGAGCGCGCACCCAGGGCGAAGCGCGAGGAACAGGTCGCCCGTCCCGAACCAAGCCGCGAGCCGCGCCAGCGCCGCGCCGATCCAGTCGACCCGCCGAGCGAGCCCGGCGAGTGGAACGGCCCGGTGCCCGGCTTCCTGAGCGTTTCGGCACTTTAGTCCCCGACCGATCGGCGTAGCGGACCAGGGCGATGCCTTCCGGACCTGACACGCCGCCCGACAGGCCAGGCATTCCGCGCACGGTCTGGGCGCTGGGACTGGTCAGCCTGTTCATGGACATCTCGTCCGAGATGATCCACGCGCTGCTGCCGCTGTTTCTGACGATGACACTGGGTGCCAGTGTCGCGATGGTGGGCATGATCGACGGGCTGGCCGAAGCGACCGCCGCGATCTCGAAGGTTTTTTCCGGGTATGTTTCCGACCGGATCGGCCGCCGCAAGCCGCTGATCCTGCTCGGTTACGGACTTGGCGCGGTGTCCAAGCCGCTGTTCGCCGTCGCTGCCGGGGCGATCCCGATACTTGGCGCGCGTTTCATTGACCGTGTCGGCAAAGGACTGCGCGGCGCTCCGCGCGATGCGCTGGTCGCCGACGTCACGCCCGAGGCGATCCGGGGACGGGCCTATGGCCTGCGCCAGTCGCTCGATACGATCGGTGCGTTCGTCGGGCCGATCGTGGCCATGGGGCTGATGGTCCTGTACGCCAACGACTTCCGCTCGGTTTTCTGGTGGGCGATCGTTCCGGGCGCGATCGCGGTCCTGCTGGTCCTGTTCGGGGTTGAGGATGCGGACAGGCAAGACGCGGGGAAAGCGGCTCGCCTGCCGCTGCGACTGGCCGATCTCAAGGCCTTGCCCGCAGGTTTCTGGGCAGTCACCGCGATTGGCGTGGTCTTTACGATGGCGCGCTTCAGCGAGGCGTTTCTGGTACTCAAAGCCAATGCCGACGGCCTCCCCCTGGCGCTCGCGCCGCTGGTGCTGGTGGTGATGAATATCGTCTATTCGGCCGGGGCCTATCCGGCCGGGGCGCTCGCCGACAAGATCGGCGCGCAGCGCCTCTTGCTGCTCGGGCTGGCCTGCCTGATCGGCGCTGACCTGATTCTTGGCCTCGGCACCGGGCTCGTTGCCTGCTTCGCCGGTATCGCCCTGTGGGGCGCGCACATGGCGTTGAGCCAGGGCCTGCTGGCGCAAATGGTCGCGGCGCAAGCACCGACGGAAATGCGCGGATCGGCCTTCGGACTGTTCAACCTCGCCAGCGGCGTGACCCTGTTGGTGGCGAGTGTGCTGGCCGGAGCGCTGTGGTATCGCATGGGCAGCGCGGCGACATTCCTGACCGGAGCGGGCTTCGCGCTGATTGCAGGGCTGGGAGTGATCAGGATACCCCCTCGTCTTCTGTCGGCATTCATTGCCACGTTCGGGCTGGTTTGCTGCGCGATTGCAACGGCGCATATCGTGCTGGGTCCGGCATCGATCCCCGGCTCGGTGCCGGTAAACGCCACGATGGACAGCGAGGATCGCTTCTACGCCACGCTGTTTCTGGGCTTTGGCATTGCCTTGATGTGGTGTTCGCGAAACCTGATTGCCCGGCAGCGCGAGCTGGGGTTCCTTCTGGCAATCTTCTTTGTCGGCGGTCTGGCGCGGTTGGTATCGATCGCCGTGGTTGGAGCGCCGAACGGCTTGTTCCAGTTCCTGACCATGGTTGAACTGGTACTGCCGGGATTGATCTGGGTCTGGCTGCGCGCGGTCAATCCGCCAGCTTGACGAAGCTGTCGATCACCCGTTTCCGTCCCGCGCTTTCGAAGTCGATTTCCAGCTTGTTGCCTTCCTGCGCCGCAACCTTGCCGTAGCCGAACTTGTCGTGGAACACCCGCACCCCAACCCTCACGTCGGCGCGCGGTGTTGCGGCGAAGCTGGCGGCGGAGCGAGTGACTTCGCGAATCGGGCGCGGGGTGGATTCGAAGTCGCGCTGGATAGCCCGTTGCCAGCCGGGACCGCGCGAACCGGCACGTTCAGGTCGATCGCGCGCGACGTGGGCAAACGGATCGCTCGCTTCCGACCACTGCGCTCGCCACATCGACGCCCCGCCTGACAGCGTACTCTCCTGCTCGACATGCGGCATCGGCAATTCAGCGATGAAGCGGCTGGGGATCGAACTTGTCCACTGGCCATAGATCCGCCGATTGGCGGCATGGAGAATGGTGCAGCGGCGCCGGGCGCGGGTGATCGCCACATAGGCCAGCCGACGTTCCTCCTCCAGCGCGGCAAGCCCGCCTTCATCCAGCGCGCGCTGGCTTGGAAACACGCCTTCTTCCCAGCCGGGCAGGAACACGTTGTCGAATTCCAGCCCCTTGGCGGCGTGGATGGTCATGATCGTCAGCTTCTCGGCAGCGTCGTTGGCCTCGTTGTCCATGACAAGGCTGACGTGCTCGAGGAAATCGCCCAGCGTCTCGTATTCCTCCATCGCCCGCGCCAGTTCGGCGAGGTTTTCAAGGCGGCCCGCGCTTTCCGCGCTCTTTTCGGCCTGGAGCATGGCGGTGTACCCGCTCTCGTCGAGAATGGTGCGCCCCACGTCGGCGGGAGTGGTGGTCCTGGCCAGGTCGCGCCAGCGCGCCACGTCGCGCATCAGTGCAAGAAGCGTATTGCGCGCCCGGGCGGGCAGCTCGTCGGTATCGGCGATCTCCACCGCGGCGAGGCTCAGCGGCACGCCGCGCGCACGGGCATGACGGTGGAGCTTTTCCAGCGTCTTGTCGCCAAGTCCGCGCTTGGGGGTGTTGTAGATCCGTTCGAAGGCCAGATCGTCGCTCGGCTGGGCAATGAGCCGCAGGTAGGCAAGCGCATCGCGGATTTCCGCGCGCTCATAGAAGCGGAAACCGCCGACGATGCGATAGGGCAGGCCGATCGAAATGAAGCGGTCCTCGAACTCGCGGGTCTGGAACTGGGCGCGGACAAGGATCGCCACTTCAGCAAGGCTTGCCCCTTCGCGCTCCAGCCGCTCGGCCTCTTCGCCGATCCGGCGCGCTTCTTCCGGGCCGTCCCACACGCCGATGACGCGCACCTTGTCGCCGCCATTGCGCGTCGTCCACAGCGTCTTGCCAAGCCGCTGGCTGTTGGCGTCGATCAGGCCGGATGCAGCGGCGAGAATGTCTGGCGTTGAGCGATAGTTCTGCTCAAGCCGAATCACCTTGGCGCCGGGAAAATCCTGTTCGAACTTGAGGATATTGGCGACCTCCGCGCCGCGCCACGAATAGATCGACTGGTCATCGTCTCCCACCACGCAGATGTTGCGGTGGCCCTGGGCGAGCAGGCGCAGGAACAGGTATTGGACCTGGTTGGTGTCCTGATACTCGTCGACCATGACATACTTGAAGCGTTTCTGGTATTGTTCCAATATTTCGCGGTGTTGCCGCAGGATATTGAGAATGTGCAACAGCAAGTCGCCAAAATCGCAGGCATTGAGCGCGCGCAGTCGATCCTGGTAGAGCCGGTAGAACTTCTGGCCCTGACCGTTGGCATAGGCCTCGCTATCGGCTGCGGAAAGATCGGCGGGGTTGAGCCCCTTATTCTTCCAGCGGTCAATGCAGGCGGCAAGCTGGCGGGCAGGCCAACGCTTTTCATCGAGTCCCTCGGCCTGGATCAACTGTTTGAGCACGCGAAGCTGGTCGTCGGTGTCGATGATCGTGTAGTTTGATTGCAGCCCCGCAAGCTCGGCGTGGCGGCGCAGCAGCTTGGCGGCGATGGCGTGGAACGTGCCCAGCCACGGCATCCCCTCCACCGCCGGGCCGACCAGATGCCCCACCCGCTCCTTCATTTCCCGCGCCGCCTTGTTGGTGAAGGTGACGCAAAGAATCTCGCTGGGCCATGCCCGCCGCGAGCGGACGATATGGGCCAGCCGCGCGGTCAGCGCCGCAGTCTTGCCGGTGCCGGCTCCCGCCAGCATCAGCACCGGTCCTTCGGTGGTCAGCACGGCTTCGCGTTGCGGCGGGTTCAACCCGTCGAGCAACGGGTCGGCAGGGGATTCGTTCATTTCGGACACCTGCGAACAACTAGGGAACATGGAGTTTTGACGCAAGGGGCGGCAAGTGGCTTGACAGGCGCGCGCGCGACCGCGACCTCCCCCGGCAATGAATCCGATAGCGCAGCATCGCCGAATCCTCACCGCTTCCCTCACCGGAACGGCCGTGGAATTCTATGACTTCTATGTCTTCGCGACCGCGACGGCGCTGGTGTTCGGAGAGATGTTCTTCCCCAAATCCACGCCGGAGGTGCAGGGCATTGCCAAGTTCATGGTCTTTGGCCTGGCCTTCATCGCCAGACCGATCGGCGCCGTTGCCTTCGGCCACTTTGGCGACAGGGTAGGGCGCAAGGCAACCCTGGTGGCCTCGCTGCTGCTGATGGGCGGCTCGACCCTGCTGATCGCCTTCCTGCCGGGCTATGCCCAGGTGGGGCTGATCGCGCCGGTGCTGCTGTGCGTGCTGCGTTTCGGGCAGGGGTTCGGCCTCGGCGGGGAATGGGGCGGGGCGGCGCTGTTGGCGGTGGAGAATGCACCGAAGGGCTGGGAAAGCCGCTTTGGCAGCGCGCCGCAACTGGGCGCGCCGGTCGGCTTTCTGGCCGCCAACGGGCTGTTCCTCCTGCTCGGCCTGTGGCTCACCGACGCGGATTTCCTCGCCTGGGGGTGGCGCGTGCCATTCCTCGCCAGCGCCGTGCTGGTCGGGATCGGTCTGTGGGTGCGGCTCAACATCGGCGAGACACGCGCTTTCAGGGAAGCGCTCGAACATGCGCCGCCGCCCGCCGTCCCGCTGTGGGCGCTGCTCAAGTCGCACCTTGTTGCCGTGCTCGCCGGAAGCGCGGGCGTCGTCGCCTGCTTCGCGCTGTTCTACCTCTCGACCGCCTTCGCGCTCGATATTGGCACCAAGGCGCTGGGCTACACCCGCGCCGAGTTCCTCGCCCTGCAACTCGGCGCGAATTGCTTCCTCGCGATCGGGATCGTCGCCGCCGCATGGTGTGCGGACAGGTTCGGGGCGGGGAGAGTGATCGCGGTGGGGGCCGTGGCAACCGTCATGGTTGGATTGGGCTTTTCCATCGGGCTTGGCGGTGGGGCCGTCTCGGTATTTTTGACGCTGTCGACCGCACTGCTGGTGATGGGGTTCGTTTATGGGCCGCTTGGCGGGTGGTTGCCCACCTTGTACCCCGTCTCGGTGCGTTACAGCGGCGTCTCGGTGGCGTTCAACGCTGGTGGAATCCTTGGTGGGGCAGTGACGCCGCTTGCCGCCAAGGCGATGAGCGATGCCGGACACGGCGGATCGATCGGGTTTCTGCTGGTCGGGGCGGGAGTCTTGACCCTGCTCGGCGTCATTCTGGCGAAGCCGGTATCCTGAACAGCGTCAGCCGCGCCTTGCCCACTTTTCTGTCGGTTTCCGCTTCGAGTCCACGCACCCTGGCTTCCTCGTCCGCCGCGGTTTCGAGGCTGATCCAGGTCCCCGAACCGATCCAGCCAAGACGCTTCAGCTTGTCGAGCGCAACCGCTCCCGCGCCGGAGTGGTAGGGAGGATCAAGCAGGACAAGGTCAAGCGGTGCCTTGGCCGGACCAAGGGTGAGGACCGACCCGGCCCTGACGTCGCTTTGGCTCTGGGCATGAAGGTTGGCGATATTGGCGCGCAGGGCACGGATCGCGGGCGGGTCCTGCTCGACGAAAACACACGAAGCCGCGCCGCGCGACAACGCCTCAAGGCCAAGCGCTCCAGAGCCGGCGAAGAGATCGGCCACGGCCAGACCTTCGAACGAACCAAGGCGGCTGGCCAGCATCGAGAACAGTGTCTCGCGGGTACGATCGGCAGTCGGTCGGGTAGTGTCGCCAGCGGGCGCTTGCAACTTGCGCCCGCGCCATTGGCCGGAAACGATGCGCAGGCTCACCGCTTTGATCCTCTGCCCTTGGGGGAGGCAGCGCGAGTGGAGCGAGGGCCGGAGGGGGCGCCACGCGGGGATTTGCGATGACCCTGAATGCCCGCTCCGTCGGCCCGCGCGGGGCTGTTTTCTCCCACGGAGGGACTCGATTTGAGGCTGCGCATGAAGCGTTCCACCTCTACCTGCCGCACTTCCACCGCCGCGCCGCGCGGCAGGTTGAGCAGTTCGAACGGGCCATAGGCGGTGCGGATCAGGCGGCTTACCTCGAGCCCGAGGTACTCCAGCACGCGCCGCACTTCGCGGTTCTTGCCTTCAGTTATCGTCACCTCGATCCACTGGTTGCGCCCGGTGCTGCGCTCCATATTGGCGTTGATCCGGCCATAGCGGACCCCGTCGATCTCTAACCCCTCGATCAGGTCCTCAAGCTGCGCCTGGGTCACTTCGCCGAAGGTGCGGGCACGGTAGGTTCGCGGCAGGCCGGTGGCGGGAAGCTCCATCGCCCGCTTGAGCCCGCCGTCGTTCGTCAGCAGCAGCAGGCCCTCGGTGTTGAAGTCCAGCCGTCCGATCGGCATGACGCGGCCAGCGTTGGCGGGAAGGGCGTTGCGCAACGCGGTGTAGATCGTGGGCCGCCCGGCGGGATCGCGCTCGGCGGTGATCAGCCCGGCGGGCTTGTGAAACACGAACAGGCGCGGCGGCTCGGGCGCCTTGACCGGCTTGCCGTCGACGGTGACGCCCTTGAGGCTGGTCAGCAGCGTTGCGGGCGTGGTGACAGGTTCCTCGCCGATCTTGACCCGGCCTTCGGCGATCATCCGTTCGACCTCGCGGCGGCTGGCGATGCCTGCGCGGGCAAGGAGCTTGGCGATACGGTCGCCTTCGCGGGGCTTTTCGGAGGAGTTCATCGCGCGCCCTTACGCGACCTAACAGGCGGCGTCACCCCTTGGCAGCCGCCATCTGTTCCTCGCAAATCTCATGGAGCCGCCGGATCCCGCCCTCGAGCGTCCCGAGCGTCACTTCGCCGATCGCCCCGCTTTGCAGCCCCTGCTGGCCGAGCGCCGCAGCGCGGAAATCCTCGCCCGCAAAGACACCGCCGTCGAGCAGCTTCCACGACCGTTCCCAGTGGTCGCGGGCCTTGTCGGTCCGCGGAGCCTCAGGGATGAGCATGAAATCCTCGACCAGAGTGCGGTCGTGCGCCTGCGGCCACAGCGTCATCACGTTGATGTAGTCCGGGCTCATGATCACCACAGTTGCCGGGAAAAGCTGATAGGCAAAGGTCGCCACCCGGCGCAACGCTGCCATGTCGGAAAGGTCGACCGTCTCCAGTTCCTCGGCCCGGCAAACCAGGCTGCGCTGGTGTGGGCCGACCCGGTCGCCGCTGGTAATGCCGTCGCGGAAGAACGGGCCGATGGTCTGCGCGTGGAGCCGGGCGACGTGGTAGCTTTCCAGGAAAGCGTCCATGATCAGCTTCCAGTTGGCGGCAACCTCGTGCGTGGCCCGCGCAAACAGGTGCAGGTCCCGCATCGCGAAAGCGTCGAAATCGGCGCCCAGTTCCCGCGCCTCGGTGAAATCGGCACCGGACTGCGGACCATACCAGATCAGACCGCCCGCCTCGCAGCTTGGTAATTCGACGAGGCCGAAGTCCCCTTTGTCGAGCCCCGGAAAGGTTTCCGGCCGGGGCAGGGCGAGCAGCCGCCCGTCAAGCGCATAGGTCCAGGCGTGATAGGGGCAGGTCAGCCGCTTGCCGCAGTGGATCTCCTGTCCTTCGACCAGCCGCGTCCCCCGGTGCCGGCAGACGTTGAGAAAGACGTGAGCCTGCCCATCGCCGTCACGGGTGATCAACAGTGGCCGTCCGGTTGCATCGTGCGGGACGCTCATCCCCGGATCGGGGATCAACGCCGATGGGCACAGCACCTGCGGCAGCCGATCGAACAACGCCGCCTTCTCGCGCACCCAATGCGCCGGATCGACATAGACCGAGGCGGGCACCGTGGTGACGCCCATATTTGTGCGGCTGCAACCGTCCGCGATAAGCTGCGCCAGGGCCAGTTGGCCCGCGGTCGGGGTTGTCCCCGGTAAAGTCGTCGTTCTCTCCATCAAGACTGGTCATACTGCAAAAGCGGGCTAGGTTCGCGAACTAAATTGCCGAATGAGGGTTGCATGGCTGACGCCGCCAAGGTCGAACGTCCCAAGGGTTTGAAATTGCTTCGCGTGGCGCTGCAGAACCGCAAGTCGGCCTGCATGCTGGGTTTCGGCTTTTCCTCGGGCCTGCCCTATGCCCTGCTGGTCGGCACCGTCACCGCCTGGCTGGGCGAAGTCGGCATCAAGATGGCGACGATCGGCGTTCTTTCCTGGATCGGGCTGTCCTACGCCTTCAAGTTCCTGTGGTCGCCGGTGGTGGACCGGATGCCATTGCCGCTGCTCGAGCGGATCGGGCGCCGCAAGAGCTGGATCCTGCTGTGCCAGATCGTTCTGGTCCTGGCTCTGGCCGGACTGGTGCTGACCAACCCAGCCACCGACATCGGAACCTTCGCCGCCTTCGCCTTCGCCGGGGCTTTCGCTTCGGCCACGCAGGACGTCGCGGTCGACGCCTGGCGGATCGACGTTGCCGATGAAGACGTTCCGATCGAGTTGCTCAGCCCGGTGTACCAGTTCGGCTATCGCATCGCCTCGATCGTTGGCGGTGCTTTTTCCCTGTTCCTTGCCGCGCGGATGAGCTGGGCGGCGGTCTATGCCGTGATGGCCGTGCTGATGGGATCGCTGATCTTCATCACCTTGAGCGCGCCCGACACCCCCCGGCCCGAAAAGGGCAAGCTCCACGCCGCGCTCGCCCAGCCGGGCGAACTGCGCCCCGCCGCGCGAACGACCGCGCTGGCCGTGGTCGGGATCGGCTGGCTGTGGGCGATCGGCCGCCTGCTGACCTTCATGCATCAGGTGCTGAGCCCGACTCCCGGCGCGCCGCCGGTATCGGTGGGCGACTTCACCAAATATAACGCGCCGTGGGTGGTTGTCGCCACGGTGCTTGTCCCGCTGATCGTCGCGGCCGCGACCAACTGGATGAAGGCCAACGGGCACCTGGTGCTGACCGCCGAGGACCACCACCATTCGGCGCTGCGCACGGCATCGAACCACCTCTACACCGCGCTGGTCGCCCCACTGGCCGAGTTCGCCGGACGGCTCGGCTGGGGGGTTCTGGTGCTGATCGGCCTGATCCTGACCTATGCGCTGTGCTATAACGTCTGGGTCAGCTTCGCCTATCCGTTCTACCTTGAGGAGCTGAAATACACCAAGGACGAGGTGGCATTCGCCTCCAAGGTATTCGGCATCTTCATGACCATGCTGGGGATCAGCCTGGGTGGGTACTGCTTCGCCCGGTTCG
>JAGWUU010000105.1 GCA_028868335.1 Sphingomonadales bacterium
CAGATGGCGACCATGATGACAACGCTGGAGCCAGGCATTCGCGAGGGTTCGAGACAGGCCTATGCAAAGCGCTTCACGACCGAGCAACTCGCCGATCTGAACCGCTTTTTTGATACCCCGACCGGCACGGCCTATGCCGCCGATTCCATGATGCTGTTCATGGATCCAGCGGTCGTCGACAAGATGCAGAAGGCCGTGCCAGAGCTGATGAAACAGGTGCCAACCATAGTGAAGGCAATAGAAAGCGCGACCGCGAACCTGCCCACGCCGCGCAAGTACAAGGACCTGTCCAAGGATCAGCGGGCCAGGCTGGCCAAACTTCTTGGAGTCACCGAAGCGCAACTGGACAAGCAGAACCCGAGGTAGGGTTCATCCCCCCACGCGGGGCAACCTGAGCTTGACCAGCAGCCCGCCAAGATCCTCGCTTTCGTCAAGCTCGACCGACCCGCCGTAAATCTCCGCCACGTCGCGCACGATGGCGAGGCCCAGGCCGGTGCCGGGCTTGCCGGTGTCGAGCCGCGCGCCGCGATCGAAAATGCGGGTGCGTTCCTCCTCGGGGATACCCATGCCGTCATCCTCGACCCAGATTTCGCAGAACTGCGCATCCTTGGCCGGGTCGATCGTGACGAAGACGCTGCCCCCGCCGTACTTGGCGGCATTCTCGATGAGGTTCCCGAGTATTTCGTCCAGGTCTTGCCGTTCGATCGCGACCTGCGCTTCCCGGTTGCCGTCAAGGTCGAAGCGGGTCTTTTCGTAAAGCCGGGTGACCGCGCGCAGCACCGCTTCCGCGCTCTCGCCGACATTGGCGCGCGCCTGCCCCACCGCACGCCTGCCAACCGCGCGGGCGCGGGCAAGGTGGTGGTCAACTTGCCGACGCATAACCGCAGCCTCGCGGATCACTGTTTCGGCAAGGTCGGGGGCATGGGCGGTCGCGGCGTTCATCACCACGGTCAGCGGCGTCTTGAGCGCGTGGGCAAGGTTGCCCGCATGCGTGCGCGCTTCTTCGGCCTGCTTGACCGAATGCGCGAGCAGTCCGTTCAATTCCTGTACCAGTGGCTGCACTTCCAGCGGCAGCGGTTCGGTCACGCGGTTTTCGCCGGTGGTCCGCATTCGCTGGATTGCCAGCCGCACCCGGCGGAGTGGGCCGAGGCCATACCACGTCTGCAAGGCAGTCATCAGCAGCAAGCCGCATCCCAATGCCACGAACGACCAGACAAGGATCGAACGGAATCGGCGGATCTGGTCGTCCAGTTCCTTGCGGCTTTCGGCGACAGTGAAGTACCAGCGCGTGTCGCTGCCCGGCAGGACGATAGAGCGTTCCATGACCCGCAACGGCTCACCCTTGAACTGGGACGAGTCATAGACGTGCGGCGCCATGTCGACGTGGTCGGTGTGGACGATCAGGCTGCGATCCCACAGCGAGCGCGAGGGGAAATCCTCGTGCCCCTTGCCGCTGATCTGCCAGTACAGCCCGCTGTTGGGTTCAAGAAAGCGCTGGTCGCCCAGCGGTCGGTTGAAGAACACCTCGCCATCGGGTCCGACTTCGGCGGAACCGATCATTGCGGTCAGGATATAGTTCTGCTGGTTATCAAAATTGCGCGTGACCAGGCTGGTCAAGGTGCGATCGAGTGCGATCCCACCACCCAGCAGCAGCACCGCGATCCAGCCGGCTGCGATCAGCATCATCCGCCGCGAAAGCGAGCCGGTGCTGGGAGTGGTTGCAGGCCCCAGCCCTTCTTCGCCCTTCCCGCCTTCAGGAAGGGGCGAGGCTATGGCCTTGCTGCCCTTCGACGCAATCTCCGAGTGGTCCACCCCTAGCCCCTCCCGCATGAAGGAGGGGAACAGAATCGCGCCACATCTTCAACCATGGGAACAAATTCAGCCGCGCGGCAGCGCGGGATCGTCCAGGCTGTAGCCAAGCCCGCGGATCGTGGTGATCACGTCCGCGCCCAGCTTCTTGCGGATACGGGTGACGAAAACCTCGATCGTGTTCGAATCGCGATCGAAGTCCTGGTCGTAGATGTGCTCGATCAGTTCGGTGCGGCTGACCACCTTGCCCTTGTGGTGAAGCAGGTAGGACAACAGTTTGTATTCCTGCGCGGTCAGCTTGACCGGCTCGCCATTCAGCGTAACCCGGCCCGAACGCGTATCGAGCCGCACGTCTCCCGCGGTCAGTTCGCTGCTGGTGTTGCCCGAGGCACGGCGGATCAGCGCGCGCAGACGGGCGATCAGTTCTTCGGTCTGGAACGGCTTGGCAAGGTAATCGTCGGCTCCGGCATCAAGCCCGGCCACCTTGTCGGACCAGCTATCGCGCGCCGTCAGCACCAGCACCGGAAACTTGCGGCCTTCCTTGCGCCACATGCCCAGCACAGTCAGCCCGTCGATCTCCGGCAGGCCAAGGTCGAGCACGACCGCGTCGTATTCCTCGGTCGAACCAAGAAAGTGTCCATCCTCGCCGTCGGTCGACAGATCGACCGCATAGCCGGTGGCCTCAAGCGTGGATTTCAGCTGTTTGCCGAGGGTGGGTTCGTCCTCGACGATCAGGATGCGCATCAGCAAATTCCCCTGTGAAACTCGGCCTCAAATGGGACTAAAGCCCCATGCCGTCAAGCGCGCGGCCTAGCGTGTCTGCCGTAGAATTTCACCGGACCGGGCATCGACATCGATGAAGATCACCCGGCCATCGCGGATGAACTTGAGCCGGTAGGCCAGCGCGGTCGGATCGTATTCCGGTCCGAGATATTGCGCACCAGGCATGGTCGGCAGAACCTTCGCCTCGATCTCGCGCAGCGAGCGCACGTTGCCCGCGCGCATTTCCTTGCGCACCTGCCCCTGTTCGCCACCCGGTCCGGCAAGGGCAGGCGCGACGGAAACAACGCTCGCAGCGATCAGCAGGGAAAGAAACTTTGTCATGGCAAACAGGTGCCTAGTCGCGGGGGATTGAACAGGTCGTGAACGATTCGGTTCTGTCGCAGCAAGGCAATGTAGCGACTGCGGATCTCACCGGTCAGCACGCCCGGGCCGCCGCTGCCGACCGGCCTGCCGTCAACCGCAACCACCGGCAGGACCAGCGAACCGGCGGCGGAAACGAATGCCTCGCGCGCGGCGAACAGTTCCTCCGGCGTGAAGGGTCGTTCCTCGACGGTCAGGCCCATCTGCCGCGCGATTTCAATCACGCTGATCCGCGTCACGCCGGGGAGGACGCCGAAATCGACCGGGTGTGAAACCAGCACGCCCCGGGCATCGATGATGTGGGCGTTGGCGCTGGTCTGCTCCGTGATCGCCCCGTCCTCGACGAACCAGGCATCATCGTGGCCCGCCTCTCGCGCGAGTTCCTTGGCAAGAACGGAATAAAGCAACTGTGTTGTCTTGGCTGACCGCAATGCCCAACGCCCCTCCGGCTGGAGCATGATCCGCAAGCCGGTCCGCGCCACGGGATTGTCGATCAGCGCCGCCGCCTGGGTGAAAGCGATCCGGGTGGGCGGCGGAGGCGGTACGGGAGACACGAAATCCCGATCCGCCGGAGCGCCGCCGGTGATCTGCAAATAGACCCGCCCCTCCTTCAAATCGTTACGCGCGATCAGTTCCGCCAGCACCTTCGGCCAATCGGTATCGTCGACGATCCGCGCCACCGCTTTCGATCGCGCGAGCCGTGCAGCATGATGCGGCCAGTTGCAAAAATGACCGTCGATCACCGGAGAGACTTCATAGACGCCCTGTCCGAAATTGAGTCCGCGATCGAAGATCGAGACCTTCGCCTCGGATTCCGGAACATATTCGCCGTTAAGCCAGACTGTACGCATGGTGAGCGCTTTCAGCCCCCTCGTGCGCCTTGTCAACGCGGCTCGGTGCCCTTAGGTGCCAGCCGCCATGGCCGCCGCACCGATCCTCTCCTGGGAAGAACTCAGCCTCCAGCAAGGCTCGGGCTGGTTGTTCCGCGATCTCGACCTGCACATCGCCCCGCGCGACCGGCTTGCGCTGATCGGCCGCAACGGCGCGGGCAAGACCACGCTGCTACGGCTCATTTCGGGCGAGATCGAGGCGGACAGGGGCAAACGCTCGATCCAGCCGGGCACCCGGATCGTCACGCTGGAACAGGACCCGTTCTTCACCGGTTACGAAACGCTGATGGATTTCGCCCTCCACGGCAAGGACGCGCCGTCCCGCCACGAGGTCGAAGCGATCGCCGGGCAGCTCGGCATCGACATGAACTGCGCCGCCGATAGCGCCAGCGGAGGCGAGCGCCGCCGTGCCGCCCTCGCCCGCGCGCTGGCTTCGGATCCCGACGTGCTGCTGCTCGACGAACCGACCAACCACCTCGACCTTGCGGCGATCGACTGGCTCGAGGGATGGCTGCAACGCTACACTGGCGCCTTCGTGGTGATCAGCCATGACCGCACATTTCTGGACCGGCTGACCAAGGCGACGCTGTGGCTCGACCGCGGATCCCTGCGTCGCAAGGAGATCGGCTTCGGCGGCTACGAGGCGTGGATGGAGCAGGTCTATGCCGAGGAAGCCCGCGCCGCCGACAAGCTCGACGCCAAGCTGAAGATCGAGGCTCACTGGCTGGAACGCGGTGTCACAGCGCGGCGCAAGCGCAACCAGGGGCGCCTTGAGAAACTGTGGGAAATGCGCGCCCAGCGTGCCGCCATGCTCAACCCGCAAGGCGCTGCCAAGATGAAGCTGGCGGTCGACGACGTGAAGACCAAGTCGGTGATCGTCGCGGACAAGGTCACGAAGCGCTTCGGCGATCGCACCATCATCAAGGACTTTTCGCTGCGTATCCAGCGCGGCGACCGGATCGGCCTGGTTGGAGCCAACGGCTCGGGCAAGACCACGCTGCTGAAGCTGCTTACCGGCGAACTCGCGCCAGATGGCGGCACCGTCACCCTGGCCAAGACACTCCACGGCGTGATGATCGACCAGCAGCGCAGCCTGCTCGCCCCGGAAAAGCGGGTCCGCGACGTGCTGGCCGAAGGCGGTGACTGGATCGACGTGCGGGGGGTGCGCAAGCACATCCAGGGCTATCTCAAGGACTTCCTGTTCGATCCCGGGCTGGTCGATGCCCGCATCGGCACACTTTCGGGCGGGGAGCGCAGCCGCCTGCTGCTGGCACGCGAATTTGCGCGCAAGTCGAACCTGCTGGTGCTCGACGAGCCGACCAACGACCTTGACCTCGAAACACTCGATCTGTTGCAGGAAGTGATCGCCGACTATGACGGCACGGTCCTGATCGTCAGCCACGACCGCGACTTCCTTGACCGCACGGTGACGGTGACGCTGGGCCTCGACGGCAGCGGCAAGGTTGACGTGATCGCGGGCGGCTATGCCGATTGGGAGAAACAGCGGGCGAAACGCATCGTAAAGTCCCCAACATCGGTTCGTGTCGAGCGCAGTCGAGACATCGATGCGCCACCTCCACTTCAACAGAAGAAGACCAAGCTCTCCTACAAGGACCAGCGCGACTACGATCTGCTCCCGGGGCGGATCGAGGAACTGCTCGCCCAGATCGCGCGCGACGAGGACACCCTGCACGACCCCGCACTCTACGCCCGCGACCCAGCAAAATTCGCGGCGCTGACCACCGCAATCGACGCCGCGCGGGCCGAAAAGGACGCAGCGGAGGAACGCTGGTTGGAACTGGCGGAATTGGTTGAGGGGTAGTGCCGACTCAGTCGAAAGCGAACGTGTCGGCCAACTTCATATTGTAGTCCCGCGCCAGGCCGGGGATCAAAAACAGATCGATGAGCAGCCATATCCCCAGTGGAATCCAGGCAAGGAAGATCGTCAGTCGCCCAAAGGATTTTCACCCGATCCGATAAAACCCCGCCACTCGATCAAGCGCCAGTTTCAACACCAGCTTGCCGCTGCGCACCGGCCAGGCGAGCGCTTTCTCCGCATCGGGAAGCGTTTCGCCCGCGCAGACCACGCGCCACAGCACGTCCGACAGTCCCGGCCCCGCTGCCGTGACGGCTCCGTCGAAACGCCCTCGCGCCGCGATCTGGCGCTCGGTCGCGTTGAGCAGGCGATCGCCCCCGCCGCCCCGTACCCGCACCGGATCCCAGCGCATCGTCACCCCTGTCGTGAGTTGCGCAGCCTCATAGTCGCGGCGCAAACACTCCCCGGCCGCGAATTGCGCATCGCTGAGATGGCCCCTGGCATGAAGCCAGGTCAGCGGGCTCTCCGCAAGATTGACGGTCACGCCGCGCCGCCCCTTGGCGGGCGCGTTTCGTCCCGGTCCTTCGCTGGTAAGTTCGCGTTCTACCAGTTTGCGCTGCATTGCCATTCCCCTGTTCGACGAGTCGCCCACGACTTGCCAAAACGGCCCGATTGTAGGAAAGTCAAAAAACCAATCTGGTTAGCAAAGGTGACACATGATCAACCGCATCCGCGACATCCGCCGCGAAAAGGGCCTGACCCTTGCCGACGTCGCCGCACGTTGTTCGCCGCCGACAACAGCCCAGACCATCGGCCGACTCGAAACGGGCACGCGCCAACTCTCGCTCACCTGGATGAACCGCATTGCGTCCGCGCTGGGGGTCGATCCCCAACTGCTGGTGCGCGGTGAGCAAGCAGTGCGGCCTATGTATGTCGCGCGCCTCACCGCCGACGGCGCCGAGGCCCTCCCCTCCCCGCGCGAAGCCATTCTCCCCACCGCGTTGGGAGGAGAAGGCGCGTTGCTTGCCCTCGCAATTGAAGCTCCGGTCGGCCAGTATCGGGCTGGCGATCAGGTCTGGTTGCGCCGGGTCGAGCCTTCCGATTACCCACGCTTGCTCAATCGCGACGTACTCGCCCCTCGGTCGGGCGGACGCTTTGCTTTCGGCAGGATGATCGACCGCGATGCACACCGGGTGGCGATTCTTCCGCCTGATCCCGGTCATCGGCAGGTCGTGGTTGATGGCCCGGCCTGGCTCGCCGTTGCTGAAATGCTGGTGCGCGCACTGTGAGCAAACTGCGGGTCCTCTCGCTTTCCACGCTCTACCCCAATGTCCTCACCCCCAACTTTGGGGTCTTTGTGGAACGGCAGATGCAGGCGGTGGCCAAGCGTGGCGACGCCGATCTGGTGATGGTCAATCCGCTGGGCATTCCGCCCTTCCCCCTCTCGTTGCATCCCCGTTACCGGGCACTGGGCAGGTTGCCATCCACCGAGGAGCGCGGTGGCGTCAGCCTGCTCCGCCCCCACTTCGCCTTGATCCCTGGCATCGGCGCCCATCGCAACGCTCGCGCCGAAGCGGGCGCAGTGCTGCCGATTGCCCGCGACCTCCACGCAGCAAAGCCGTTCGACGTGATCGACGCGCAGTTCTTCTATCCCGACGGCCCCGCGGCGATAGCGGTCGGCGCGGCGTTGGGCCTGCCGGTATCGATCAAGGCGCGCGGCGCGGACATTCACCACTGGGGCACCATCCCCGCAACGCGCGAACAGGTAGTGACCGCCGGGCGTGCCGCGCAGGGATTGCTGGCCGTGTCGCAGGGACTGGTCGACGACATGGTCGCCATGGGCATGCCGCGCGACAAGATCGCCGTGCACCGCACCGGCCTAAATGCTGATCTGTTCCGCCCCTACGATCGACGCCTGTGCCGCGACCAGTTGGGGCTTCCGCGCGAGGTTCCGGTATTGGCGACGGTGGGCGCGCTGATCCCGCGCAAGGGCCAGGCTTTTGCGATCGAAGCCCTCGCGTCGATTCCTGACGCCATTCTGATCCTCGCCGGGACGGGTGCGGACGAAAGCGCGCTCAGAAGCCTTGCCGAACGGCTGGGCCTTGCCGAACGGGTACGATTTCTCGGGGCCGTTCCGCATGGGGACCTGCCGATCGTCCTGAACGCCGCGGACATCTTTGTCCTGCCGACCGCCAGCGAGGGCCTCGCCAATGCCTGGGTGGAGGCGCTGGCCTGCGGAACGCCGGTGGTGACCACGCCAATTCCCGGGGCAAGGGAACTGATCACCAATCCTGCGTGGGGACGGCTGGTTCAGCGCGACGCTGCCGCGATCGCCAGCGCTACGCGGGAACTGCTTGCCGAACGCCCATCACCGGAAGCGGTGCGTGAGGCAGTCGCCGGTTTCAGTTGGGACGCCAATGCCGAAACGCTGGTTGCCCATTGGCGCAAGCTGGCGCGGCGGGATTAACCCCGCTCGCGCGCCAGGCGTTCCTGCTTTTCCAGCGCCGTCTCGGCGGGCACGAAGCTGCTCGACGTCACCTTGAGCCAGACGAGAATTGGCGCGGCCATGTAGATCGAGCTGTAGGTGCCGACGAAGATGCCCAGCGTGATCGCCGCGGTGAAGCCGAAGATCACCTTGGGGCCAAGCAACAGCAGCGCGGTCAGCGTGATCAGCATCGTGAGCGAGGTCATCACCGTGCGCGCCAGCGTCTCGTTGACCGAAAGATCAAGCAGTTCCGGCAGTTGCATCCTGCGGAATTTCTTCAGATTCTCGCGGACCCGATCGTAAACCACGATGGTATCGTTCAGCGAATAGCCGATAAGCGTCAGTATGGCGGCGACGATATTGAGGTCGAACTCCATCTGGGTGATGGCGAACATCCCCAGCGTCAACGAAACGTCGTGGAACAACGACAGCAATGCGCCCACGCCGAACTGCCATTCGAACCGCAACCAGATGTAGATCGAAATCGCGATCATCGCGAGGCCCAGCGCCATCATGCCTGTGCGGAACAGCTCGCCAGAAACCTTGCCCGACACCGAATCGACACCGTCGACGCGAGCGTCGGGATGGGCCTGCTTGATCGCTGCGGTGATCGTCTTGGCCATGGCATCGGACTTCGAGGCATCGCCTTCCGATCCCTTGGGCAGCTTCATCCGGATCGAAACCTGGTTGGGCTGGCCAAATCGCTGGATCGTCGGTTCTCCGAAGCCCAGCCTTTCGACTTCGCCGCGCAGCTTGGCGACCGGTGCTTCCGCACTTTGGGTGAAGGTCACGCGAATCATCTGGCCGCCGATGAAATCAACGCCAAGATTGAGGCCCTGGGTCAGGATCATGACCCACGAGGCGATGACCAGAAGGGCCGAGACAATGAAGAACGGCACCCGCCACTTGAGGAAGTGGATGTTGGTGTCGTCGGGAACGAGCTTGAGCAGACGCATGGCAGCGGCCCTTAAATGTTCAGATCATGCGGCCGCGCGCGGCGCAACCAGCCGGCGACCCACATGCGGGTAATGGTGACGGCGGTAAAAACCGACGTGATGATGCCGATCACCAGCACCACCGCGAAGCCCTTCACCGGCCCCGAGCCGAAAAAGAACATCAGCGTCGCGGCAATGATGTTGGTTATGTTGGCGTCAAAGATCGCGCGGCTGGCTTCCTTGTACCCCATTTCCACCGCCTGGACGACACGGCGTCCGCGCTTTCGTTCCTCACGGATACGTTCGTTGATCAGCACATTCGCGTCGACCGCGGCACCGATCGTCAAGACGAACCCGGCGATGCCCGGCAAGGTCAGGGTGGTGCCCATGATCGCCATGACCCCAAGGATCATCATCACGTTGAACACCAACGCAAGGTCGGCATAGACGCCGAAACGGCCATAAGTGAAAAGGATCAGCAGAACGACGGCCATGGTGCCGACCGCCATGGCGATCATGCCCTTGTGGATCGAGTCGGCGCCGAGGTCCGGCCCAACCGAGCGTTCTTCAACCACCTTGAGATCGACAGGCAGCGCACCCGACCGCAAGGCGATGGCAAGCTGGTTGGCGCTGTCACTTGTGAAACTGCCGGAAATACGGGCGGTTCCGCCGATGATCGGCTCTTCGATCACCGGGGCGGAGAGAACCTTGCCGTCAAGGATGATCGCGAAAGGCTTCTTGACGTTTTCGGTCGTCAGCTTGGCAAACTTGGCGCCGCCCTGCTGGTCGAAGGTGATAGTGACGATCGACTGATTGTTGCGATCGTCGTTGCCCGGCTGGGCGTTGGAAAGCTGATCTCCCTTGATCCCGCCAAGCCGCTTGACCGCCAAGGGCGCGCCACCATCCTTTGTGGGGTTCTGGA